>JAYUUW010000880.1:0-6970 GCA_043754665.1 Anaerolineales bacterium
CAAAATCCAGCGCCGCCAGCCGGCCGTCGGGGAAGATGGTCGCTAAACTCTCGCCCGGATGGCTGACGCTGAGCACCACATAGCCGTGGCTGGCCAGCGCCTCCATCAAATAGCTGCTGCTGACCGCGTTCTCCAGCCCGTAGCCGTGCGAGAACAGCAGCACCGGCCACCCCAACAAAGATAGGGCAGGCTGCCCATCTGCTGGGGCTGCGCCGGCCCGCGCATGGGTGCTCAGGTGCGAAATCTGGCTCAGCGCCGCGCCCGGCAGCCCGTGGTGGGCCACCAATTGCCGCAGTGTATTGGGCAGCGGCCCCTGCCGCGCCAGCAGCGTGAAGCTCGGGCGCGGATACAGCACCCCGGCTTCGGGAAAGCCCACCGTGCCGCCCAGCCGGTTGGGCGCGCTGTCGGTGGTGGGGTACCAGGCGTTCACCATCAGCGCCCGCAAGCCGCCCGGCCCGGCATCCGCCGCGCTCGCCGCCCACGGGTCGGCCCGCAGCGCGTCGACCACTTGCCAGGCAGTGGTGCCCACCAGGTGCGGTCCTGTCGGTTTGATCCAGCCAAATGCAGTGCACATGCGCGCCTCGCTAAAAAGTTAAGATCACGCCGCCGAGTGACAGGCCCGCGCCGGTGCCCACCAGCAGCAATTCTTCGCCGCGCTGAATGCGCCCGCCGCGCACGGCTTCATATAAGGTGGCCGGCAGCGAGGCCGCCACGCAGTTGCCCAGCCGGTCGAGCGTCATCACGGTCTGCGCCGCCGGCCAGCCGAACATCTGCATGGCCCGCAGCCCCACTTTGCTGGGCTGGTGCGGCACCACCAGCTTGATGCTGCCCAGTCCCTTGGACAGCCCCGGCCGCAACTGCTCTAAGAACGGCGCGCTGCGGGTCAGCGCCATCCGCAGCACCTCCGGCCCGTTCATGTGGAACAGGTTGTCCTCGGGCCGCGTGTCGGGGTGGTTGGGCGGCCGGCGCGACCCGGCCCCGCGAATGGCGGTGTGATCCGCGCCCTCGCCGTAAGTCTCGAAGCGCGCCGCCTGCACGGCCGAGGCTTCGCCGGCCGGGGTGCGGGTGACCACCACCGCCGCCGCCGCATCGCCGATCAGCGACGCACTCTCGGGCTCTTTGAAGTTGATGCCCACCGAGCCGATTTCGGCGGTGACGATCAGAATATTTTTGTAGCGCCCGGTCGCCAGCAGGTTGGAGCTGAGGTCGATGGCGGCCAGGAAGCTCAGGCAGGTGGCGTGCACGCTCAGCGCGGCGATGCCCGACCCGCCCAGCCCCAACTGCCGCTGGATCAGCGGCCCGCCGTCGGGGATGGCCTGCTCGGGCGTGCCGGAGGCGTTGAGGATCAGGTCAATGTCGGTCAGCGCCAGCCCGGCCTCGGCCACCGCCTCGCGCGCGGCCTGCGCCCCCATATAGGAACTGGTCTCGGTGGTGGCCCAGCGCCGCTCGCGCACGCCGCTGCGCCGCTCGATCCACCCGGCCGGCAGCCCGCACAGCGCCTCGACCTCGCGGCTGGGCACGACGCGCTCCGGCAGGTAGCGCCCCAAGCCAATGAGCTTCAGGGGTAATGGCATGAAGTAGTTTCACAACCTCGTCTTCGGCCCCTTTTCGGGCGTGTTACAACGCCCTCCACTTGTTATGTAAGGTGCCTGGTGTTCGGCCAAACGGAGTTTGGCAACCGAAAGCTCTCACCGTGGTTAGCGTTGCAGCGGAGCGTCCTTGAGCGCCCGGAAGCAGATGAAGCCTGGCCGCCGCATGAGCTCAGCGTAATCTTTGGGCTCTTGCTCGGCAAACGCCGGCAGGGGCTGCGGCTCTAACACGCGGTCGAGCGCGAAGCCGGCGGAGCGCAGCGGCGCAATCATCGCGCCAAGTGGCCGACGGATGTAGGGGACGCGCACAGGCTCGGGCAATAGCCTCTTGAACACGGCTTCGACCGTCTCCACTTGGAAGTAATTGCCAGTAGGGTGGAGCCGGTAGTACTCATCAGCTGGGTGACCGACTGAAAACACCAGGATGCCCGGCGTCCGCATCAGCCGGTAGAATTCGCGGAACACCGCCTCCCAGTCGCGCACATAGTCCAGCACCAACGCGCTGACGATCACATCGAATGATGCGTCCGCTAGAAAGTCCAGCGGCCTGGCAAGATCGGCGACCTGAAACTCGGCCCGTCTGCCCAGCCGCTCACGGGCCAGGGATATCATGGTCGGGCTCAGGTCTACGCCCACCACCTCGGCGCCTTGCGCGACCAGCCACTCAGAGTAAATTCCCGGACCGCAGCCGGCGTCTAACACGCGCCGACCTAGTAATGGCGGCAACAACGACTGCATGGCCGGGCGATCATAGAGCGCGTTGTAAGCCTTCCACGGGGCCAGCGCAGAGAAGGCCGGGGCTAGGCGATCGTAAGCGTCGCGAACTGAATCTGTAGCGGTCATAGGCCATCCTGTTTACCTGACTCCACTTGAAATATGGCCGGATGTCGTTCTACGGGTTATGAAACCACTTCATGTTAGAACCCGTACCTTTGGATAATCGGAATCGCCAGCCGGTCCATCAACACCTGCAACAAGCGCCACGGCCGCCGCCGCCCCGCCGGCAGATGCGCCGTGTAAGCGGCATTGTACTCGATGGCCGCCTGCCCGCCGCGCAGCCGTTTGAACGGCCCGACCCCGGCGCTAAAGTGCACCCCGCGCCCTTGCGCCAGCGCGTCGAGCGAGGTGAGCGCGGTCAACATGCGGTAGAGGCCGAGTTGCTTCGGCAGCGCGGTGGCGTAGCCGAACAGCGGCGCGGTGATGTAGCGCCCGCGCGTCACATAGCCCAGCGCCGCATCAATGCGTCCGGCGTGCGCCAGCGCCTTGATGGTCAGCAAGCGCTCGGCCAGCGCCAGCCGGATAAAGTCCGGCGTGAACTGTGGATTGTAAGGCGAGTACTTGCGCAGATACAGGTCGTCGTACAGCGCCACGATGCGCTCGGCGTCGGCTGCGCTCAGTTGGTCGGCCGTCAGCACCGTGTAGGGCGTGCGCTGCAAGAGCTTCAGGTCCGCGCGATACTCGTGCGTGCGCTGCACGGCGCGCTGCCCCACCTCCTGGTAATACACCTGCCGGCTGAAGATCAGCGCCGCGCCGGCCGCCGTGAGCGCCGTTGCTAACTCCGGGTTGGCATACTTGTCCACCGAGCGAAAGATCACGGCCCGGTCGGGGAAGGCGTCCGCCAGCGCCTGTACCGCCGCGTGTACGCGGGCCACGGTCAGCCCGGCCGGATACAGGTTGGTGGAGAGCAGCCAGTTGTTGGCCAGCACGGCTCGGTCGAACGCCGCCCGCCGGAACCAGGCTGCGAGGGGCTTGAACAGCAGCCGCAGCAGCGCCTCGGCCGGCGGGTTTTTGAGCGTGGCAAACTCTTCTTGCCCATAGGTGATGTAGTGGGTGTAGGGCGAGACGACATAGCTGTTGGCTAAGTTGAATGCGCCCGCCGTCACCGGCAGCGCCACGTCGCCCACGCGCAGCACGTAGACCTGCGTGTCGGCGTTGCGGATGTAGCGCGCCGCCCCGTCGCGCAGGAACGGCGTGAGGTAGCGCCGCGCCTCGTCGCCGTCCGGCGTGGCGGGCCAGGGGAGGCGCTCGGCCTCGGCCGCGCTGTAAAGCTGCACGGGTTCGCTCGTCACGGCGCATTGCTCCACAGGCCCGCCAGCGTCACGGTCTGGCCGACGGCGGGCGGCGTCCACGGCACATAGACGCCACTCTGCCACGTCACCCAGCGCAGCGCGGTGTCTTCCAGCGGCGCGGCGAAATGAAACGCCGCCGTCGCGGGGCGGCCATCCGCCGTGAGCGCCAGCACGGTCACTTGCATGTCGCCGAGGTCGACCACCGCCCCCGCCGCCAGCGGATGCGCCGGGCCGCGAAACACGCCATCGAAGCCCGTGATGAAGCCGTCCGCCGGCGTGATCGTTAAGGTGGCGTCATCCGTGCGCGTGATCGTCACCGCGACCAGCCCCGTCGCCAGCCCGCGCACCCGCGCCGGGGCGAACAATCCTTGCTGCGTCCGCAAGCGACTCAGATAGCCCGCGTGCGCGAAGCTCGGCGCGTTCACGACGATGACGGTCTGCGTGGTGAGCGCCGGCACGTTCGGCAGACTGGCGCTGGCCGCGGCCAGACCGCCCAGCAACGCCGGGCTGTAGGCCGTCACCGGCAGCAGCAGCGGCGCAAACACCAGGTGAACCACAAGCAGCGCGCCGCGCACGCCGCGCCGCCAGACATGCGGTGAGCGCGGCGCGGCCAGCCCCTCGGCCAGCAGCCCCATGCCGCCCAGCCCCGCGAGGAACAGCAGGCGGTTGGCCGGCAGCGCGCCGCCCGCCGGCAGTAAGAGGGAGAGCAGCATCCCGCTTGCCCAAAAGCGCGCCGTGGCGCTGCGCTGTAACACCGGCCGCAGCCACCAGGCGATGACGCCCAACACCACTACCGCCGCGACCCACAACCCGCTTTGCGCCGCCGCACTCAAGAACGGCGCGACCTCAGCCGGCGGCAGCAACCCCTGGCCCAGCAGCAGCCCCGGCCCGTGCGCGAGGGCCGCTTGCAAGAACGCGAGCGGCTCGCGCCCCGGATCAACATAGGTCGCGCCCCACACGCCGTAGCCCTGCGCCGCGTAGGCCACGCGCCAGGCCGCCGTCACCGCCAGCGCGGGCAGCAACGCCGCCAGCCGCTGGCGCCACGCGCCCTGTTCGATGAACACCGCATACGCGACCCAATAGCCCAGCGCCGCCGCCGCGCCCTCGTTCGAGAGCTGCGCCAGTAATAACAGCGCCGGCCCTAGCCACGCCCCCGGCCGCCAGCCCGCGCGCCGCCAGCGCACATGCGCGCTCAGCGCCAGCACGGCCCACAGCGCCGCCAGCCCGCCGTTGCGGTTCGCCAGCCAGCCGGCGCCAAAGCCGTGCCCGTCGTCCACCGCGTACAGCAGCGCGGCCAGCCCCGCGACCCACGCCGGCCGCGCTTGGTTGGTGTAAAGCGTTTGATAAAGCAAGGCCGCCGCCGCGACCAGCAGCCCAAAAGCCAACAGGCTGTGCGCATGCATCAGCGCCGGCTGCTCTGGCCACAATCGAAAATCAAGCCAATGCGTCAGCGCCGCCGCCGGCCGCCAGAAGGCCACCCGGGCCTCGGGCAGACTCCACCAGGGGAACGCGCCGCTGAGCATCTGCGCCCGCGCGTGTTCGGCGTTGCCGTCCATGAGCACGAACAAGCCATTGACTGCCGCCCCTGCGTTCGGCGCAGTTCGCAAACTCTCGAACAGCAAATCGTCATCCAACTGCCGCCCGACTGCCAGCGCCGGCAGGGTCAGCGCGACGGCCAGCGCCGCCATGAGCCACGGCCAATGCTTGCCCGTCATCCATGCGCTGAGTGTGGAGCGCCGTGTCATCGGGCGCGCCACTTGTTGAGCAGCCACGGCCCAATTGAGCGCACCACCTCAGGGTCCACCGCGTCGTGCGTGATCAAGATCAGCAGTTCTTCCGCCGCCGCGACGATGAAGCTGCCCACGGCCAGATACAGCAGCAGCGCGCTGTAGCCGCCGCTGAACAGCGCGTGCAGCACGAACACCGCTTGCAGCCCGCCGCCGACCTTGCCCGAGTGCAGGTGCAGTGTGGAGAGCTTGCCAAACTTCACGCGCCCGAAGAGCAGCATGGCCCCGTACACCGCCGCCGCCGTCAGCAGCAGGGCGGGGTGCTCATGCCAAAGCATTGGCCGCAGCAGCGCCAGCCACCCGGCCACCGAGAACGCCAGCGCCTTGTCGGCCAGCGCGTCCAGGTCGCCCGCCGCATAGCGCGGGTCGCGCGCGGCCAGCCGCCCATCGAGCACGTCGGTCAGCACGGCGGCGGCGAGGCCCACCCCCAACCAGGCCGCTTGCCCGGCCAAGGCCAGCGCCCATAGCCCCGGCAGCATCAGCAGCCGCAGCCAGGTGAACGGATTGGGCCGCGTGCCGGCGGCGGCCTTCACGGCAGTTCCGGGGCCGGCATGCGCCGCGCCACGCGCTTGAACTTGCGGCCGGTGAGCTCGGGCGCGCCGCCGGTGGTGTAGGCCACGGCCGGCATCACCGCGCCCACGCGCTGGCACAGCGCCGCCAGCGCCGCCGTGGCCGCCGTTTCGATGGCGGATCGCGCCTCGGCCGGAGCCGCCAAGGCTACTTCTATTCGGCCCGGCGCCACTTGCTCGGCCACGTAGCCATGCAGTTGCGCGCCGCCCGCCGCCATGAGCGCGCGCCGGATGAAGTCGGGGAAGACCGGCACCCATCCGCCCGCCAGGCCGGGGAAATAAAAGATGTCGTCGCAGCGGCCCTCGATGCCGGTGAGCGCCAGGCGCGGCGAGCCGCACGGGCACACCCGTGGGGAGCCGGGTGCAGGTGGGGCGTCGCGGGCGGTGAGGATGTCGTCCAGCCGGTAGCGCAGGATGGGCTGGCTCAGGCGGTGGAAGTCGGTGACGATGGGCACGAACTTGCGCGCCGACTCGTCGAGCCATTCCGGGTGGATCACGACCAAGTCTTCATGCAGATGCAGCGTGCCGTGTTCGCAGGTGCTGCCCAAGAAGCCCTCGGTGGCCTGGTAAACCTGGTGCACCGGCTCGCCGAACTGCGCGCCGATCACCGCCGCGTCCAGCGGGTCGAGCACCTCGCCCACGGCCACCACTTTGCGCGGCGCGATGGCGAGCTGCCCCGCGAGCGCCGCCCCGGCCAGCAGCGCCAGCAGCGACGGCGGCCCCACCAGGATGGTCGGCTGCAAGGCGTTCAGCCGCGCCAGGTGGCCGGGCAGGGGGTCGAGCAGATCGAAATACTCAAACCGAATCAGCCGCGAGCGCACGCTGGTGTAGAGGTTGCTATTGGCGCGCAGGAAGAACGCCACGCGCTGGGCCGCCAGCCGCCCGCCCGGCAGCACCCGCGCCAGCGCCGCCCCGGCCCAGGCCGCGCGCTCGGCCGCCGACACCAGGAACAGCCC
>JAYUUW010000881.1:0-2383 GCA_043754665.1 Anaerolineales bacterium
GTCGGTCAGCCTGACCGCGCTGGCCGCCGCCCGCCCGCACCTCTCCAAAGCCGCCAGCAAGGCCGCCCGCCTGAACGCCGTGCTCGACTTCCTGGCTAACGACTTCGACCCGATGGAGGTCAGTTGGATTTATGCCGAGACCGGGGCCAAGCTGGGTGACTTGAAAGACCTGGCCGAGATGGGCCTGGTGGACCTGGGCGAGGCCGAGGTCTGGCGCGACAGCCTGGCCGGCAAAGAGTTCGTGCCGTTCGAAGCGCCCGAGCTGACGCCCGACCAGGCCCGCGTGTGGGACGCGCTGGCCGGCATCATTGCGTCAGGCGTGAGCCACGGCCCGCCGATCCCCTTACTGCTGCACGGCGTCACCGGCTCCGGCAAGACTGAGATTTATCTGCGCGCTTTGGCCGCCACGCTGGCGCAGGGCAAGCGGGCGCTGGTGCTGGTGCCGGAGATCGCGCTGACGCCGCAGACGGTGCGGCGCTTTGCGGCGCGCTTTCCGGGGCGCGTGGCGGTGTGGCACAGCGAGCTGGGCGAGGGCGAGCGCTACGACACCTGGCGCCGCGCCCGGCAGGGCATGGTGGAGGTGGTGATTGGGGCGCGCAGTGCGCTGTTCGCGCCGCTGCCCAACCTGGGCCTGATCATCCTCGACGAGGAGCACGACGAGGCCTACAAGCAGGACCCGCCCTTCGCCGTGTCGTACCACGCGCGCGACGCGGCGGTGGAATATGCCCGCCGGCTGGGCGCGGTGTGCCTGCTGGGCTCGGCCACGCCCGACGTCATCAGCTACTACCGCGCGCGCCAGGGGCAGTATGGCCTGCTGGAATTGCCGCTGCGGATTATGGGCCACGCCCGCCGCCTGCAAGAGCAGGCCGAGCGGCTGCAACTGGTCTCGCGCTACCAGCCGGTGGCCGAGGGCGGCGCGGAGGCCCAAACCATTGACCTGCCGCCGGTGGAGATTGTGGACCTGCGCCAGGAACTGCGGGCGGGCAACACCAGCATCTTCAGCCGGCGGCTGCAAACGGCGCTGGCCGAAACGCTGGCGCGCGGCGAGCAGGCCATTCTGTTCCTCAACCGGCGCGGCACGGCCACGTTTGTGTTCTGCCGCGACTGCGGCGAGGCGCTCAAGTGCGACAACTGCGACATGCCGCTGACCTATCACAGCGAACAGGCCGGCAGCCTGCCGCAGTTGGTGTGCCACCACTGCAACTATCGCCGCGCCCAGCCGGAGCGCTGCCCCAACTGCGGCAGCCGCCGGATTAAGTATTTCGGCAGCGGCACCGAACGGGTGGAGGAGGCGGTGCGGGCGCTGTTCCCCACGGTGCGCACGCTGCGCTGGGACCGCGATGTAACGCGCTTCAAGGGCGCGCACGAATTGATCTTGACCCAGTTCAGCGGCCACCAGGCCGATGTGCTGATCGGCACGCAGATGATCGCCAAGGGCCTCGACCTGCCGCTGGTGACGCTGGTGGGCGTGATCTCCGGCGATGTGGGCCTGGGCCTGCCCGACTACCGCGCCACCGAGCGCACGTTTCAGGTGCTGACGCAGGTGGCCGGGCGCGCCGGGCGCGGGCTGCTGGGTGGGCGGGTGGTGCTGCAAACCTACAACCCCGACCACTATGTCATCCGCGCCGCCGCGATGCACAACTATGCTGAGTTCTATGCCCGCGAGTTGCGCTACCGCAAGGAGCTGGGCTACCCGCCCTTCCGGCGCGTGCTGCGGCTGATCTACCGGCACGCCGACGCGGGCAAGGCCGAGGCCGAGGCGCGGGTGGTGGTCAAACAGCTTGAAGCGTATATTAAGACGGCCCGCCCGCCGGCGACCGACATCGTCGGCCCAGCGCCGTGCTTCTTCGGCAAGATCGCGGGCGAGAGCCGCTGGCACATTGTGGTGCGCAGCCCCGACCCGGTGGCGCTGGCGCGCGGCCTGACGCTGAAGGGCTGGCATGTGGATGTAGACCCGGTGAGCCTTTTGTAAAGGCAGAGAAAAGAGAAAGAGAAAAAGAAATAGGGGGGCAGAGGGAGCGCACGGCTATAGAGCAGCTTCCTATTTGACGTATGCCCTCACCCAACTGTTTGCATCAACGCAGCCTCGCGTAGGGGCGTACTAGAGCATTTTCCTAATTGACGTATGTCGTCTCCCAACCGCGTGTCGCGGCGCAGCCTAGCGTAGGGGCGCAATAATTTGCGCCCAGCGCGCGCTACCAACCAATCGGCGTACTTCAATCAGGACGCTGCTGTTGAGCGGGTAGCGGGTAAATGAACGGCGTTCGATTGGTAGCGAGCGCGGGCGTACATTATGTTGCGTCCGGTAAAGTCGTACCGGGGCTAGCGCTGGTTGTCCGGTAAAGTCGTACCGGACCAGGCTTCAAACAGTTGGTTCATGCGG
>JAYUUW010000882.1:0-4247 GCA_043754665.1 Anaerolineales bacterium
ATCTGGCCCGGCTCATCCTAAATAAATGCATTCCCAAAATCCAGTTCAAAGGCCCCAATTCTTGTCCTGGCATGACATGAAAAAACCTACCCTTGTAAGACCCCGGCCCTCCCCGGCGCGGGGAGGGTGACTTTTTCACGAGGCGCCGGACAGAAATGCGGGTGGGCTAGCCATTGGAGTGGGGGATAGCGCGTGGGGCCGCGCTGCGGCGGCGAAAGAGGCCGGCCGACCAGTACCAGTCGAGGGTCTGGCGCGCACCGTCTTCAAAGGGGGTGGGAACGAAGCCGAGTTCGGCTTGGGCTTTGGTGCTGGAAACCGACCAGTCGTGGAACACATAGCTGGCGAGGTTGAGCGGGTAATACGGCTCGCGGCCGGTGCGCTCGGCGCGGCGGGTGGACCACCGCGCCAGGGCGAGCATGGCGCCGGCGGGCACGTTCAGGCGCAAGGTGGGCAGACCGGCCAAGCGGCTGACGATGCGGTTGACGGCGGTGTGAGTGAGCGAGTCGCCGCTGACGTTGTAGGTCTCGCCAGGTCGGCCGGCTTGCAGCGCGGCCACGCAGGCGCGGGCCACATCGGGCACGAAGACTGGAAAGGTGAGCCGCCGGCCCCGGTGCACCTGGATGAGCAGCCCCTTGAGCGGGTCTTCGAAAAACAGGCGGTTGAAGGCGTAACGCCCCCACGGGCCATAGAACGCGCCGGGGCGCAGGATGATGGCCGGCAGCCGGTTGGCCTGATGCGCCTGCCGCACCAGGTTCTCGCCGGCGAGCTTGCTGCGCTGGTAGGCGTCGCCCGGATGGCAGGGCGTGGCCTCGGTGATGGTCTGGCCGGGCGGCGGCGGGCCGATGACGGCAACCGTGGAGACATGCACGAAGCGCTCTACGCCGTGGCTCGTGGCGGCGGTCAGCACGTGGGCGGTGCCGACGACGTTGGTGGCCTCAAAGTCGCGGTCAGCGCCCCAGAAACGAAACATGCCGGCGGCATGGATGACGGCGCGGCAGCCCTGCACGGCGGCGTCGACCGAGGCCGCGTCGCGCACATCTCCAGTCGCGAGTTCGGCGCCGAGCACACGGAGTTGCGTGACATCGCTGGCGGCGCGCACGAGGGCGCGTACCGGGTAACCGCGCGCGGCCAACTGCGTGACGAGGCTGTGACCCAGAAAGCCGGTCGCACCAGTGACGAGGACGCGGTCAGCCGCCATGCGAACGCACCGGACGGCGTTTGGCGCGGCGGGCGCTGAAAGCGAAGGCCAGCGCGCCGAACAGGCCCGCCGCGGCGGCGCCGAGGGCCACACGGGCCAGGGCGGGCCGTTGGGCTTGCCGCACGGCGGCGAGCACCGGCCGCAGGCGCTGCTCAGGCGTGACGCCGAAGACCACATGCAGCAGGGCCGAGGCCAGGCCATAGTGACCGGGGCGGCGCAGCATGGTCGCCACATCGAGCGGCTGCGGCGGCGCGCCGACGGCCAACGCAAAGGGCTGGGTGAACTGGCGCAGGCCGTCGCGGCCGTGCGTGCGGCCGAAGCCGGAGTCCTTCAGGCCGCCGAAGGGCATTTGCGGCACGCCGAAGTGCGCGATGGTGTCGTTTATGATGACCGAGCCGGTATTGAGTTGGCGGGCCACCGCCTCGGCGTGGGCGTGGTCGCGGCTCCACACGGAGGCGCTGAGGCCGAAGTTGCTGTCGTTGGCGAGGCGGATGGCCTCGGCCTCGCCGGCGACGCGCATGATCGGCATGATGGGGCCGAAGGTTTCTTCACGCATGATGAGCATGTCGTGCGTCACATCGACCAGGACGGTCGGCTCGTAAAAGAGGCCCTGGCTGCGCCCGCCGGTGAGCACGCGCGCGCCCTTGGCGAGGGCATCGGCCATATGCCGAGCGACCACGGCGAACTGCTGGGCATAGGTGAGTGGGCCGACCTGAAAGGGCGCGTCGAGGGCGGGGCTGTGCCCCTGGCGCAGCGCGGCGGCGGCGGCCACGGCCTGGGCCACAAACGGCTCGTAGACGGCCTCGTCTACATAGACGCGCTCGACCGCCATGCAGGTTTGCCCGGCGTTGAAGAACGCTCCCCACGCCCCCCACTCGGCCGCCGCCGCCACATCGGCATCGGCCAGCACGAGCATGGCGTCTTTGCCGCCGAGCTCGACCGTGAGCGGGGTGAGCGTTTCGGCGGCGGCGCGCATGACCAGCTTGCCGGTGGCGGTCGAGCCGGTGAGGAAGATGAAGTCCGGCGGGGCGGCGACGAGCGCGGCCCCCACCGCGCCGCCGCCGTGCAGCACCCGCACAAATGGGGCCAGGGCCGGCACCCGCGCCAGCAGGCGCTCGATCAGCGCGCCGGTGGCGGCGGTGACCTCCGACGGCTTGAGGACCACCGTGTTGCCGGCCAGCAGCGCCTCAACCACCGGCGGCAGGCAGAGCGCGAACGGATAGTTCCAGGGGGCGATGACCAGGACGACGCCATAGGGGCGGCGCTCGACATAAAACTGTTTGAATAGGTAGAGGCCGCTGGAAACGCGCTCGCGGCGCAGCCAGCCGGCGGCATGGCGGCAGGCGTCGTTGAGCATATCGACGCTGACGAGGACTTCGAGCAGGGCGTCTTGGCGGGGCTTGCCGGTGTCTTGCGAAATGACGGCCGTGATCTCATCGGTGGCGTCCACCAGTACGCGTTGAAGCTCACGCATCAGAGCGACGCGCTGGGCAATAGGCTGGGCGCTCCAGACGGGAAAGGCGGCGCGCAGGTCGGCCACAGCGGCGCGGGCTTCGGCGGGGGTGGCGGCGGCCACTTCGCCGAAGTGCTGACCCGTGGCGGGATTGAGGAATGGCAGACTGGGGCGGGCTTCCATGAGACGACCTTTCAAGACAAGCGGCCGTGGCGAGGGCGCTAGACCAAGGCGGAGGCGACGCTGGCCCGCAGGCGCGAGGGCAGGCAGGGTTTGGTGACGTAGTCGTGCACCTGGGCGACCTGGAGGCCAAACGAGCGGTCGTGGCGGGTGCCGACGCTGCTAAGGATAATGACGGGAATGTTGGCCGAGGCCGGCGCGGCGCGCATGGCGATGAAGACATCCCAACCGCTCATGTCGGGCAGCATCAGGTCGAGGATGACGAGATCAGGCTGGTGGGCTTGAATGGCGTCTAGCCCGGAGCGGCCGGTGGCGGCGGGGATGAGTTCAAGATTCGGATCGGCCAGCATGAGCGCGACGAGGGCGCGAAAGTCATCATCGTCTTCGACGACGACGACCTTTTTGGAAAGCCCACTGCGAACGAGAGATGCCATGGATATCTGTGATACCACGGAATAGGAGGCGGGGCAAACGAGGCGGCGGGCGAAAGGCCAAAAACATTGGCCACGAATCGCTTCGCGCGAATTGCACGAATGGGTTAGGGGAGCACGGAGGGTTGGCGGGAGTCGCGGCGAAGGCAGGCTAGAGCGAGAAATAAAGCGCCGGCCACCTTGTGGTGACCGGCGCTATGGTTGAATGGGCGGGACGCGGCGAAGCGGACCGGCGGGCGGCTTAGGATACGAGGCCGAGGACGAAATAGAAGCCGGGGTTCCAGGCCTGGGCGACGAGGTACAACTGGCCGTTGTGCTGGTGAAAGACGACGTTGTGAATATGATCGGCCAGCTCGATGCCGAGGTCTTCCTTGGGGCGGATGGTCGAGATGACCTGATACGTCTCGGCGTCGAGGATGTAAATGGGCGCGGGGCGGCCGGCCTGCGGGTCGTCGAGGCTGCCCACGGCGGCGTACCAATGGCCGTTGTACTCGGTGTAGTCGATGCCGCACGGGCGCGAGTTCTCCGGCATGGGGTGCGAGGCGGCGTGGTGGCCGTGCAGGTCGGTCAGCTCCACGCGCCAGTTAGAGCGGTCGGCGACGGCCAGGTGGTCGCTCATGGGCACGCGGGTGATGCCGTGCGCGGTGCCGAACTTGCCATGCACATGCACATCTTCAGTCTTGCCGCCGAAGATGCCGGTGAACTGGTGCGTGTGGGCGTCGGCCAGCATGACATACTGAATGGCGTAGCCGTCGGCGATGTAGAGCGTGTCGCCGTCGGCGGTGGTGCTGGTGGGCATGTAGTTCAGCTCGGGCTTAGCGTACTGCTCAAACTCGGGCCGGCCCAGCACGAAGTCGATATCGCCGTCGAGCGAGGCGATGATGACCGACTCGGTGGCATTAGAGGCCAGCACCAGGCGCGGCTGGCCCTCGATCTGCTCGATGCGGGTGCTGTGGAAGTTGAGCGACACCAGGTCGGGCGGCAG
>JAYUUW010000883.1:0-2202 GCA_043754665.1 Anaerolineales bacterium
CGGCTCCGATGCGCACTCGCACATGGAACTCGGCCGCGCGGTGATCGAGATGCCCGCCGCCACGACGGCCGCCGACCTCGTGGCGGGCTTGGCCGCCGGACAGGCGCGCACCCGGCTGTCGTCGCCCGCTATCCACCTGACCTCGCGCTTCGCCAAAACCTGGAAGCGGCTGGCCCGTCTCGCCGGCCGCGCCGCCCCGGAGGAACCGTCTGCATGAACCCCATTGTCGGCATCATCCTCTCGATCATGTTCGGCTTGATTCCCATGGCCATCTTGGCGGGGCTGCTGACGCTGTTCGACCGCTACGAGCGCGAGCCCCCGCTGCTCATGCTGGGCGTCTTTCTGTGGGGCTTCTTCATCTCGGCCGGCGTCGCCATCATCTTCAACACCATTTTCGGCATCAGCCTGTTCGCCGTCACCGGCGACGAGAGCCTGGCCAGCGTGGGCACGGCGGTGATCTCCGCGCCCATCGTGGAGGAGACGGTGAAGGGCCTAGCGGTGCTGATTGTCTTTATCTACTTCCGGCACGAGTTCGACTCGATCCTCGACGGCGTGCTGTACGGCAGCCTGGTGGGCTTTGGCTTCGCCGCCGCCGAGAATATCAATTACATCTTCACCGGCTTTGTCAACGCCGGGCCGCAGGGGCTGGTGCTGCTGATCCTGGTCCGGGTCGTGCTCATCCCGTTCCTGCATGCCACGCTGACCTCGTTCACCGGCATTGGGCTGGCGGTGGGCCGGCTCAACAACGGCTTCCTGCGCGTGGCTGGGCCGGCGTTGGGCTACCTGACCGCCATCTTCCTGCACTTCACCCACAACCTGCTGGCCAGCACCGGCAGCGAGCTCATCTGCCTGCTGGGCAGCGTGCTCGACTGGCTGGGCTTTGTGGGCATGTTCATCTTCATCTTGGTGCTGGTCTGGCGCGAGGGCAAGGTGATGCGTGAGCAATTGGCCGACGAGGTCAAGCGCGGCACGCTCTCAGACGCGCAGTACCGCACCACTTGCTCGCTGACCGGCCAAATGGCGGCGCGCTGGGGGGCGCTGGCCGGCGGACGGTGGCGGCAGACCGCGCGCATGTACGATCTGTGCGGCGAGCTGGCCTTCAAGAAGTATCACCTGGCGCGGCTTGGCCCCACCCGCGAGCGCGACGCCCAAACCAACATCGATCTGCTGCGGACGCAGCTCGTCACGCTCGGCGCCAACCGCGCCTAGTTGTGGTGGAGCGCCGTTAAGGTGCACCAGCCGGTACAATTTGGGCCGGGGATGGTATAATCCGCCTTAACGCCCTCGTAGCTCAGTGGATAGAGCGCTACCCTCCGAAGGTAGATGCCGGTGTTCAAGTCACCGCGAGGGCACACACTGCATCCGCCCGCCGGCCCGGTCGCCTGACCCGGCCGGTTTTCGTTAAACGTTAGCGGTGTAGGCCCCGCCCGACAGCCCCCGTCGCGTCCGGCCTACACCAATCTCCGCTCGCGACTGATAACCCGGGCGCACGCCCGGTGCTATCTTGGTCCTGTCGTTGATTTGGACCTTGGGTCACGTTGACCCCTTCAACAGGAGAAACCATGGATACCCCTCAAGAACTCATCATCTCGGTGTATGACTCCCCCACCCAGGCCGAGCAGGAACTGACAGCCATCAAGCAGGTGACCAAAGACGGCGCTTTTGAAATCAAAAATGCCGCGGTGCTGGTCAAGGACCACAAGGGCCACGTGCACACCGACGACAAGCAAGATGTCGAGGCCGGTGAAGGCGCGCTGTTCGGCGCAGTGGTCGGCGGGTTGATCGGCCTGGTGGGCGGGCCAGCGGGCGTGGTGGCGGGGGCCGTCGCGGGCGCGGCCACGGGCGGTGTCTCGGCGGGCCTGATCGATATGGGCTTCAGCCACGATCAACTCAAGGAACTGCAGGCCAGCCTGCCGGTCAATAGCTCGGCGCTGGTCGTGCTGATCGAGCACGTGTGGGTCGAGAAGCTCTCGCGCCACTTGGAAGGCCGCCAGGGCCGCCTGTTCCGCCAGAGCCTCAAGACGCCGGTCGTCACCGCACAGCGCTAAGCTGCTCTAAGCGGACTCAAACCCCAGCGGGGCGCACCGGTCTAAGCCGGCGCGCCCCGCTGTTTGATTCCCAAATATATGGCTTGGCGCGTGGAACACGCGAACGGGAATCTCAACATCAGCGGGCCGGCTCATCGCAGGGTGGCTGCCGAAG
>JAYUUW010000884.1:0-14400 GCA_043754665.1 Anaerolineales bacterium
CTTCTTAATCAGCGCCGGGATGACGTGCGACGACTCGGGGTTGAAGTTGTCGCGCGGGCCGTACAGGTTGGTGGGCAGCAGGAAGATGCTGTTGTAGCCGTATTGCTGGCGGTACGCCTGGGCCTGCACCAGCAGCATCTTCTTCGCCAGGCCGTAGGGCGCGTTGGTCTCCTCCGGGTAGCCTTCCCACAAGTCGTCTTCCTTGAACGGGATGGGCGTGATCTTGGGGTAGGCGCACACGGTGCCCAGCGCCACGAACTTGCCCACCTGGGCGCGGTAGGCGGCGTCCATCAACTGCACGCCCATCATCAAATTGTCGTAGAAGAATGAGGCCGGGTTCTCGCGGTTAGCGCCGATGCCGCCCACGCGCGCCGCCAGATGCAGAATGATATCGGGCCGGGCGTCGGCCAGCAGCGCCTGCACCGCCTCACGCTGCACCAGATCGTAGTCGCGCTTGCGCGGCGCAAAGGCCTCGACCCCACGCGCGGCCAGCCGCTCGACCACGAACGAGCCTAAGAAGCCCGCGCCGCCGGTGACGACGACACGTTTACCATTCCAGAAACTGCGGCTGTCCGGCCAGGTTGAGTCCATGCAGCGTCTCCTTGCTATGCCTACCCAATAAACCACGCGGCCCGGTTCAGGCGGGGCCGGCGTGTGATTTGGCTTGCTGGGCGGCCTGGTTCAACAGCCGCGCCTGCACGTCATTTTCCCACTGGGCCGGCGCCGCCGCCGTCACCGGTTCGCCCAGCCAGGCCGATACCACCGCCTGCCCGGCCTCGGCCCCCACCCACAGGTAAGCGCCGCGCGTGCCGACCACGCCCCCGCGCACCCCCGGCGCGCCCAGGACGGCGGCCAGGTTAATCGCCGGGTCGCCCGGCCCGAGCAAGATCAGCCGGGCCTTGGTCAGCGCGGCGATCACCGGCGGCTGCGGGCTGCCGGGCAGCCGCCAGGCGGCGCTTGGCGCGGGCAGCGCGGATAACGGTTCGGCGGCCACCGCCCACACCGTGCCATTTAGGCGCAGGGCGTGATTGAGGTCGTTAATGGTTTCCCACCAGGCCTCGCCCAACCCGCGCTCTAACAAGTGGCGCACGGCGGCCGGGTCCTCGGCCAGCGTGGCGACGGCGTCAATCACTTCTTGGCGGGCGGGGCGCACCTCGCCCCCGGCGGTGTAGGCCGGGGCCAGCAGCAGCACCACCTCGCGGCTCAGGCGGCCGGCGGCGCGCACCGCCTCTACCAGCCCGCCGCCGCCGGGGATGAGCACCAGCGCCGGGTCGCCGCTCAGGCGCGGCTCAATCCGCTCAAACAGCAGCAGCGCCATCGCCCCGGCCGCCAGCAGCACCCCAAAGGCGGTGTTGGCCACGCCCACCGGCGCGCGGGTGATGAAGATGGCGGCTAGCCCCAGCCCGGCAGCCGTGACATACAGCGTGAGTACCGCGCGCGGCTGGCCGATGCCGAGCTGTGCCAGCCGGTGTGAGGTGTGGTCTGACCCGCCCTGGAAGATGGAGCGCCCGCGCCGGGTGCGCGAGACGCACACCAGCAGCGTGTCGAAGATCAGCACGCCCAGCACAATGATCGGCGCCATCCAGGTGGAGCCGAGCGGATGATGAATGAAGCGCAGCTTGATGCCGATGACGGCCAGCAGGAAGCCGAGCGTGAGCGACCCGGCGTCGCCCATGAAGCTGACGGCCGGGGCAAAGTTGTAAAAGAGAAACCCGGCCGCCGCGCCCGCCAGCGCCGCCGCCAGGCTGGCCACCAGGCCCTGCCCTTCGAGGGCGGCCAGCAGGAAGAAGAAGACGGCCGCCACCAGCGTGATGCCCGCCGCCAGGCCGTCCATGTTGTCCATCAGGTTCACGGCGTTGGTGATGCCGATGATCCACAGCAGTGTGATCAGCCAGTCGAGCGGCGCAAACCCGGCCAACTGCACGTGGATGCCCACCGCCATGACGACGAAGGCCGCCACCACCTGCGCCGCCAGCTTGACCCAGGCCGGCAGGCCGAAGCGGTCATCCCACAGGCCGGTGAGGAACAGCAGCGTAGCGCCGCCGAAGATGCCCACGCCCTCGGCCAGCCAGTCGCGCTGGCCGAAGAGCAAGAAGGCCACCGCCAGGGCGCTGTACATGGCCAGCCCGCCCAGCAGCGGCACGGGCAGCCGGTGCGCTTTGCGCAGCCCGGGCTGGTCGAGCATGCCCAGCCGCCGCGCCAGGATGCGCGTGAGCGGCGTGGCCAGAAAGGCCAGCAGCCCCGCCGCGACGATGATCGGCCAATATTGTTGCAGCGAAGTCACCATAGCCTCATTGGTTCGCGGCGGCCCGGCCGACAGGGCGGGCCAAACCGCAGGACGCAATTTTAGCAGTGAATTGGTCGGACTGGGCGGCGGCTTGGAGAGTCTAGCGCGGGCAGCGGGGAACATGCCCGTGGCCCGGCTTAAGTCTAGCCGGGCCACGGGACGTTGATAGCGCCGCCGCGCCCCGGCGGCCGGCGCTGAATGCTCCGGTCGGCGTTTAGCCCCTAGGCCGGACTGGGTGTATCCGCTGCTTGAACAGCCGGAGTTGATTCGGACACGAAAGCCAAAACAGTGCCTGTCAACAGCATCAGCAGCAGGGGGATACAATCGTTAAACAGATGGAGGGGTTTGTTGGAAAACGAAAACAATGTGAAGCCATAGGCGCCCGAAAAAATTCCCAGTAGCCCAAGCACGCTGGCTCGCCGACCGCGCGTCCGGGCGGTGGACCACGTGTCAGGCTGGGCAAACATCAGGGCCACCGGGGCGACCAGGAATGACAAGGTGTAATCGTGGCTATCGGAGGGAAGGGTGAGCGCGGCAATCGTGCACGCGAGCAGCAAGATGGGACTGACACCCGCCTGGCGGCGGCGATGGGCCTGCACCAGGAGCAAACCCAGGCACACGGCTACCACGGCCATCAGGACAATTGTTACCGGTATGGAGTAGGGGGCGAGCCACTCCCACCCAGGTTTGGTGGGGATCCAGGTGGAGAAAGACCGAATAGAGTGATTGCCAAACCATAGATACGGGTTGAGCGCTTTGTCAACCAGCGCGGCCAGCCACCTAAGGAACAGACCCGGTCCGAACACAAAGAGCGCGGCGAAATTCACGGCCCCCAAGAGCGCGAAGCGTTTTAGGTTGTTCTTCCAATCGCGCCAATCGTGGATCAGAAGCAAGATGAAGATAAACGGAAAAACTTTCAGTTGCACGCCGGCGGTAAAGAGCCCATAGGCGAGGTACCGCCAGCGCGGATGGTCATGGTACAGCCAAATGGCCACCATGGTCAGGCCCATCGCGATCACGTTCATCTGCCCTCGCTCCAATTCAAACTGAAAGCCGTAGGCAAACAGGCCTGTTAGCAAAGTCAGCGGCAGCAGCGCCGAGACGGGCCGAGGCCGGCTAAGACGGAGGGGGACCAATAAGGCGATCACCACGACGCCAAGCACATTAACCAGGGTGATAATTTTGTAGGCGACCACCTTACTGAACAGACTCAGCGGCAGGACGATGAGCATGTTGAGCGGTGGATAGGCATACTGTCCATTGTTAGCGTAGGGATCCTTTTGCGTGGTCACCCACGCGTAGGCGGTATCAATGATGGTATACATGTCAGTGCCGATGGGAGCGACTGCGGGCACGTATTCGGGGAATTGCATTTTTGGCTCGCCCGAGAAGAAGATGGGGCTGATAAAAAACATGAGATAGGGGACGGCCAAGCCCAGTAAGACCCACAGCACGAGCGGGACATTTAAGATACGGTCCGAGAGCGCTTGAACGTTGGTTCGGTTCATGGCACAGTCTCCCCTCGTGTTGCGCGTGCAACGTTGTGACGATAGTGGTTGAACAAAAGCAGGCCAGCGGTGCCCAAGTTTGGCACGCGGCCTGGCCTGCCATGATTAGCGTGGTTTAGAGGCCGGCACCTGTCCCGAGGTGAAGAAGCCGCTAGCCTTACCGCCATCACGCCATCACGCACGGTGGCGCAGCGCGGCTACTTGGGAGGCCGTCGAGCAGGGGGCGGCGCGGCGGGGCGCTCGGGCCTGCGGCGCTGTTTGCGGATGCTGCCCGAGTCGATATCCACCACCACTTGGCGGCGCAGCAGGTCGAGCAGCACCCGCACCCGGTCGGCCCCCCGCAGGCGCAGGTCGAAAATGGCCTCGAAGCCGGCGAACGGCCCACTGGTGATGGTGACTGCGTCGCCTTTTTTTAGGTCGGCGAACACCAGCCCGCCCGCCGCCTGAATGCTGGCCACGCGCTGCTTGAGTTGGGCGACCAGCGCCTCCGGCACCGTGGCCGGTTCGTTGCCAAACTCTAGCAGCCCGATGGCGGCCGGCAGCCAGCGCAGCCGGTTGGCCCCCACCGCCGCCAGGTCGAGATGGACAAACAGATAGCCGGGAAAGTAGGCCCGCTCGGTGGCGGCGCGCGGGTTCACCGGGTGCACGCGCACAGCCGGATAGAACACTTCTAGCCCCTGGCCGCTCAGTTGGTCCGTGACAAACCGTTCGCGGCGCGGCTTGGCCCGAATGACATACCACTGCCGGCTGGCCCGCGGCCCGTCCTTCGCCGGCTTTGCCTTATCCGCCTCGCCCATACCCCACCCCGCTTCTGGCTGCTAGCCCCTACAACCGGACTACCCGCGCACTGCCGGCCGGGGCTGGGCCGCGCACCGCATTCCGCGTATCCACGATCATCCGGGCGTGCCGGCGCACCCACGCCCAGTCAAAGCCGCTGTGATCGGTGATGACGATCACGCAGTCGGCGGCGGCCAGCGCTTCGGCCGTCAGCGGCTGCGAGGTGAACACTTGCCCTTCCAGCGTCAGGCGCGGCACGTACGGGTCATGGTAGCTGACTGCTGCCTTGCGCGCCAGCAACTCACTCAGCACATCCAGCGCCGGCGACTCGCGCACGTCGTCAATATCGGGCTTGTAGGCCACGCCCAGCAGCAGAATGCGCGACCCGTTAATGGCGCGGCTGGCCTCGTTGAGCGCATCGGCCACCAGCGCCACGACATGCTCCGGCATGCGCGAGTTGATCGAATCGGCCAGCTCGATGAAGCGGGCGGTGTAGTTCAGGCTCTTGAGCTTCCACGACAGATACAGCGGATCGATTGGGATGCAGTGGCCGCCAATGCCGGGGCCGGGCGTGAACTTCATGTAGCCATAGGGCTTGGTGCTGGCGGCCTCAATCACTTCCCACACGTTCACCTCGAGCTTGGCGCACATCAGCGCCATCTCGTTCACCAGGCCGATGTTGACGGCCCGAAAGGTGTTCTCCAATAGCTTGACCATCTCGGCCGCGCGCAGGCTGGAGACCGGCACGATGGTGTCGACCGCTACGGCGTACAGGGCCGTGGCCACCTCGGTGCAGGCCGGGGTCGCCCCGCCCACCACCTTGGGCGTGTTGCGCACGCCATAGTGCTGGTTGCCGGGGTCAATCCGCTCGGGCGAGAAGGCCAGGAACACCTCTTCGCCGATGCGCCAGCCGGCGGCTTGCAGCCGGGGCAGCAAAATTTCCTCGGTGGTGCCGGGGTAAGTGGTGCTCTCCAGGATGATGACGAAGCCGGCGTGGGCGAACTCGGCCACCTGGGTGGCGGCGTTGATGACGTACGACATGTCGGGGTCGCGCGTCTTGTTCAGCGGGGTCGGCACGCAGATGCTCACCGCGTCGCACGTGCGCAGCACCGCGAAGTCGGTGGTGGCGCTCAGGCGGCCGGCCTGCACCAGGGCCGCCACCGCGGCGGTGGTGACGTCGGGAATGTAGCTCTCGCCGCGCGTGATGGCGTTGACCTTGTTGGCGTCCAGGTCGATGCCCACCACTTCCAGCCCGGCCTGCGCGAACTCGACCGCCAGCGGCAGGCCCACATAGCCCAGCCCCACTACGCCCAGGCGCACGGCGCGCCGTTGAATCTTGGCTAATAACTCGTTTTTCACATCACCCTCAGGCTCACTAAACACTGAGGCGCAATTGTATCATCTCTGCCCTGTCGTTCGGCCTCGGCGGCGGGCCGGTTGTCTGCTATAATTTCGCTATCAATTGCATATCTAACCTTCGGGGCAGGGTGCAACTCCCGATCGGCGGTACAGTCCGCGAGTCGAGCACGCTCGACATGACCCGGCGCAACTCCGGGACCGACGGTAATTCCGGCCACAGACCAGTGTGGTCCGATCAGTCCGGATGAAAGAAGGTGAGCACGCCGTCGGCGCTGTTATGGGCCGGCCGGCCGTGCTTTGGCGGCCCCGTTCACTGAGCAATCTGCTCAGTCAGCGGGGTTTTTTGTTCCGCCCGGCCATGCCGGCCAGTCTGACGGCTGTTAAAGCCTTCAGGCGCGCCGGCGATGGTGTTCAAGCCTACCCCGGAGCCGCTTTCTCGCCGGGGTATTGTGTTTAATGGCTGCTTGGCGTTCGCAAACTAACTTGGCGGCCCCGCCGCCCACCGCCCGCCGGCCGGTCCGCCGCTGGGCCGCGCTCATCGCGCCGCTCTCGCTGGCGGCCGGGCTGGCGGTCTGGGAAGCCGCGGCGCGCTGGAGCGGGCTGCCGGCCTTCATTCTGCCGGGACCGGGCGCGGTGGCGCGCCGCCTGGGCGACGTGCTGGCCGACGGCTGGCTGCTGCGCAACACCGCCGTCACGCTGGGCGAGGTGCTGGGCGGGCTGGCGCTCGGGCTGGTGGTCGCCACCACGCTCGGCTACCTGATTGCCAAGTCGCCGCTGCTGGAGCGCGTGCTGACCCCCTACATCGTGGCCTCGCAGGCCGTGCCGATTGTGGCCATCGCGCCGCTGTTGGTGCTGTGGTTCGGCGTGGGGCTGCGCTCCAAAGTCCTCATCTGCGCGCTGATCGTCTTCTTCCCCATCCTCATTAACACCGTGCTGGGCCTGCGCTCGGTCGAGCCGGACCTGCGCGACCTGATGCGCTCGCTGCGGGCCACGCGCTGGCAACTGCTGCTCAAGCTCGAAGTGCCGGCGGCGCTGCCGGTGTGGCTGGGCGGCCTGCGCGTGGGCGCCACGCTGGCCGTCGTCGGCGCGGTGGTGGGCGAGTTCGTCGGCGCCGACCGCGGGCTGGGGTTTCTGATCAACTTTGGGCGCGGCCAATACGACACTGCCTTAGTGTTCGTGGCGGCCGGCACGCTGGTGCTGCTGGCGCTGGCGCTGTATGGCGCGGTGGCGGCGCTCGAACGGGTGCTGCTGGCCTGGAAGACCGGCTGAGGCCGCGCCCCCTTCACTGCTACTGTTAGGAAAGGTCGTTACCCATGCGTAAACTCACCCTGTGGGGGATCGTCTTATTGCTGGCTGTGGCTTGCACCCCAACACAACTAGGGCAGGCCGGAACCCCGGTCGCCACCAGTACGCCGGCCGCGGGCGCGACCGGCACGGCCGCGCCGCTGCGCCACATCCGCCTGCCGATGGGCTACATCCCCAGCGTGCAGTATGCGCCGTTCTACGTGGCGGTGGAGCGCGGCTACTTTGCGGCCGAGGGGATTGAGTTGGAGTTCGACTATTCGTTTGAGACCAACGGTGTGCAGTTGGTGGGCGCGGGTGAGCTGCCCTTCGCCATCGTCTCGGCCGAGCAGGTGCTGCTGGCGCGCGGGCAGGGGCTGCCGGTGGTGTATGCCTTCGCCTGGTTCCAGAAGTTCCCGGTCGCCGTCATCTCCAACGCCGCCGCCGGGATCACCACGCCCGCCGATCTGGCCGGCAAGCGCCTGGGCACGCCCGCGCTGGAAGGCGCGAACTATGTGGGGCTGCTGGCCCTGCTGGCGGCGGCCGGCGTAGCGCCAGACAGTGTGACCATTCAGGCCATCGGCTTCAACCAGGTGCCGGCGCTGACGGCTAACCAGGTGGACGCGGTGGTGGTCTACTCGAACAACGAGCCTATCCGCCTGGCGGCCGCGGGCCAGCAGTTGAACACGATTGAGGTGAGCGCCTACGCCAGCCTGGCCGCCAACGGCCTGCTGACCAACGAAGACACGCTCGCCAACGACCCGGGGCTGGTGCAGGGTTTTGTCACGGCGCTGCTGCACGGCCTGCAAGACACCCTCGCCGACCCGGCGGCGGCCTACGCCATCACCAAGCTGTACGTCGAGGGGCTGACCGACGATGCGCTGGAGCAGCAGGTGCTGGCCGCCACCCTCCCGCTGTGGCAGAGCGACCGGCTGGGCTTCTCGCAGCCGGAGGCGTGGGAGACCATGCAGACCACGCTGCTGGCCGCCGGCTTGCTGGCTGCGCCGCAAGACCTGAGCCAGGTCTACACCAATCGCTTCATCCCCTAGCGTGAGCGCGGTGGCAGCGCCGATCTTGGCGGCCGAGCGGGTGAGCTACACCTACCCCGGCGTAGGCGGCGGCGAGGACGTGCCGGCCCTCGACCGCGTGAGTCTGTCCGTCGCGCCGCAGGAGTTTGTGGCGGTCGTTGGGCCGTCGGGCTGCGGCAAGAGCACCTTGCTGCGCCTGCTGGCCGGGCTGCTGCGGCCGACCGAGGGCGCGGTGCAGTTCGAGGGCCAGGCGCTCACCGGGCCGCGCCGCCGCATGGGCTTTGTGTTTCAGAAGGCCAACCTGATGCCCTGGCGCACGGTGCTGGCGAATGTGCGCCTGCCGCTGGAAGTGCAGGGCACACCGCCGGCCGAGGCCGAGGCCCGCGCCCAGGCGCTGATTGAACTGGTGGGCCTCACCGGCTTCGAGCAGGCGCTGCCGCGCAGCCTGTCGGGCGGCATGGAGCAGCGCGTGGCGATTGCCCGCGCCTTGAGCCACAACCCCGATGTGCTGCTGCTGGATGAGCCGTTCGGCGCGCTGGATGCGCTGACCCGCGAGCGCATGGGGGCCGAACTGCTGCGCATTTGGGAAGCGCGCAAGAAGACCGTGGTGCTGGTGACCCACTCGATCCCCGAGGCGCTGCTGCTGGCCGACCGGGTGATCGTGCTCAGCCCGCGCCCCGGCCAGGTGCGGCTGGCGCTGGCGGTGCCGCTGCCGCGCCCGCGCGCCATGGAGATGGAGTACTCGCCCGAGTTCAGCGCCCTGGCCCGCCGCCTGCGCAGCGAGATTGAGTAGGGAGGTGGGAGGTGAGAGGCAACGCGGAGCCTCCCTCGCTCAACCAGTCGCCCGCCGTCACCGTCCCTTGTGATTTGTCACACCTGCCCAAACGTACTTTGTTTGGGTGACGAACCCGGCCTCAGGTATTTTTGCCTAGCGCTCCCCTCGGGCCGGTGAGGAATCCGCAAAGTGGACCAGCGCGGCCCTGCGCCGTTATACCAACTCCGCTACTTTAGCCGCCGGGCATAAACGACCGCTGCAAGAAGCGCATGCCCGTCATGATCTGCTCGACCCGCTGCGCGCTGAGCGACCCAATGTAGTCGCCTAGCTGCGCCTGGGCGATGGCCGACACCTTCGACACTTCCACCACGCTCTGCTTGCGCAAGCCGCCCTCCCCGGCGTCGAGCAGCACATTCCCTGGCAGCTTGGCGCGCTTGAGGTTCGAGGTCAACGCGCACACCACGACCGTCTCAATGCGGCTGTGGTTCAAGGCATCGTCTTGCACGACCACCTGCGGATGGCGCACGCCCGCCTGCGCCCCGCTCGCGTCGTCGAGTTGGACCCAATAGAGCTCCCCCTGATTGACAGTCCCACGCCCCGCCGCCGGCGCCCGGCCCGGATGGCGTTGGATGAACTCTGCGAGGGCCTGTTCAAACAACTGATTGCGCGACAGGCCCAGGGCCTGCGCCACGGTGGCCGCCTGATCGCGAAGGCTGGTGGCGAGTGTGATGGACGTTCGGACCGTTGCGGCCATGCGGGTCTATCCTTCTGAGGCACAGGTCGATGCGGCGCGCATTGAAAGCGCCAGGGCCATTATCGCCGCCCGGCGGGGGAGGGCAAGGGGTCCCCGCCACAAACAAAAACCGGGCGGTCTGTTTGACAGACCGCCCGGTGTGCATGTGCGCTACGTGCGCGTTAGGCCGCCGGCGGCGGGGTGGGCTCATCGCGGCGCGGGCGGCGGGTGAGCCGCAGGAAGATGCGCAGCACGATGTAGAGCGGGATGCCGATGACCAGCAGCAGCGGCAGCGTGCCGACGAAGAAGCGGATGACGACGTCGGCCAGGCCTTGCAGGTTGCGCACCAGGCCCTCGAGCGCTTCTTTGGCCACGCCTTGCGGCTGCCAGCCGCCGATCTCCAGCGGCTGGTTGAGCGCGTCGGGGATCAGGTCGAGCGTGATGGCCGAGAGCGCCGCCGACTGCTCGTAGTATTCGATCTGGCCCTTGACCAGTTCGATCTGCTCTTGGGTGTAGGTCAGTTGGTTGAAGACCGCCAGCACGTCTTCGGTCTTGGTGGCGCTGTCCATAATCTGGGTCAGCTTGGCGGCGGCGGCTTCCAGGTTGCGCAGGCGGCTTTGCAGGTCGGTGTACTCGGCCGTCACGTCTTGGCCGGAGATGTTCTCGGTGCGGACCTCGACGGCCATGCCGCGGATTTGCGCCAGCGCGGCGTCCAACTGCTGCACCGGCACGCGCACGGTGATGTTGGCCTGCATGATCTTGTTGCCGGCCGCGTCGACCGAGGCTTCGTAGGTGTAGGAGGTGACCACGAACCCGCCCAGCCCCTCGGCCAGGGCCGCGATCTGTGTGACGGCGGCGGCCGGGTCGGCCACCACGAGCGAGAGCGTGGCGTTGCGAATGACCAGCCGTGTGACGGCGGCCTGCCCGACCCCGGTGGTGACCGGCGCGTCGGCGGGCGCGGGCGCCTCTTCGCCGGCAAAGAAAAAGTCGCCGCCGCTGCCGTCGGTTTCCACCACGGCATCGACGCCCTTGTCGGCGTCGGGGGCTATCAGTGGCGCGCCCGACGCACAGGCGGCCAGGGTCAGGGCCAGCACAGCGGCGAACAGGGTCAATCGTCTCAGGGTGTGCATGTCTTGTCTCCTCGGCGGGAAGCGAAGCGGGTGTTATGGATTGGACGCTGGGCGTCCGCGATTCGTTCCGAGGAAGGCGGCGACGGTGTTAGGGCGGCGCAGTGCCTGCCGCCTACCAACCAAACCCCAGCCGGGCGGCCAGGCGTTCGGGCAGGTGGGCGGCGCGCATGCGGCTCTGCGTGGCGAACAGGTCGTACGGCACGCGCCGGAACTCCCACAGGTCGCTGGCGGTGTCGAGCACGGCGTAGGCGGCGTCGGGGTTGTTGTCGCGCGGCTGGCCGACGCTGCCGGGGTTGACGATCACGCGCTCGCCGTGCAGGCTGCGGGCGCTGGTGTAGTCGGGGGGTTCTTCCTGGCACTCGCCGTGCGGGCCGGTCTGGCGGTAGAGCACCGGCATGTGGGTGTGGCCCACCAGGCAGTAGGGCGTGGTGAAGAGCGCCATGTTGTCTTGGGCGATGAAGCGGTCCAAGATGTATTCCCACACCGGCTGGCGCGGCGAGCCGTGGGCCAGGGTGTAGTCGCCCTGCTGGTCGCGGGCGGGCAGGGCGCGCAGGTAGTCGAGCGTGCCGGGCGTGATGACGCTCTGCGACCAGACGATGGCCGAGCGGGCGTCGCCGTTGAAGACGCTCAGGTCGATCTCGCTCAGCACGGCCTTGTCGTGGTTGCCCACCAGGCACACCAGGCCCGGCAGGCCGCGCACAATCTCGACGCATTCGTTGGGGTTAGGCCCGTAACCGACCAGATCGCCCAGGCACCAGACAGCATCGTAGCTGCCGGCGGCATCGGCGAGGACGGTTTCGAGCGCAACTTGGTTGGCATGAATATCAGAGATGATGAGGACGCGCATGCAATCAGTACTCGCTTCCTACGGATGATAACATGAATGGCCGGGTTTAGAAAAGGCGTATAATCGCGCCCAGATGCCAATCCTCGATGACCGTTCCTTAGATTTCTGGAGTCACTCAGCCGAGCAGACGGTGCGCTTCGGCGCGCGGCTGGGCGAGCTGCTGCTGCCGGGTGATGTGCTGACCCTGAGCGGCGAGCTGGGCGCGGGCAAGACCACCCTGGTGACCGGGCTGTGCCGCGGCTGGGGCTCGGCCGACCAGGTGACCAGCCCGACCTTTGTGCTGGTGAACGACTACCGCCGGCCCGATGGGTTACACTTGTGGCACCTGGACGGCTACCGGCTGGCCAACGCGGCCGAAGCGGTGGCCATGGGCTTCGACGACCTGCTGGCCGACGGCGGGGTGATGGTGATTGAGTGGCCGGAGCGCCTGGCCGAGGCGCTGCCGGCGGAGCGCTTGAGCGTGACCCTGCGCTGGGCCGACCAAACCCGGCGCGGGCTGCGCTTTGAGGCGCGCGGCGACCGTTATGCGACCCTGCTGACCAACTTTCGGCAGGCCTCGTTTGGGCTGTGAGCCATGCTGCTGGCGATTGATACCGCGACCCGACTGATCTCCCTGGCGCTGCACGACGGGCACACCGTCGCGGCCGAAAGCACCTGGGTCTCCGACAACTATCACACGACCGAGCTGGCCCCGCAGGTGGCGCTGCTGCTGCGCCGGGCCGGTCTGGAGATCGGCCGCCTGCACGGGCTGGCGGTGGCCATTGGCCCCGGCTCGTACACCGGGCTGCGCATTGGCCTGGGCTTTGCCAAGGGCCTGGCGCTGGCCCAGAACATTCCGCTGGTGGGCGTGCCCACGCTCGACGGCCTGATGCGCGCCCAACCGCACCACACCGGCCCGGCGCTGGCGCTGCTGCAAGCCGGGCGCGGGCGCGTGACGGCGGTGCCCTACCGCTGGCATGACAAGCGTCGCCGCTGGGAGGCGGCCGGGCCGGGGCGCGGGCTAAGCTGGGCCGAACTGGCGGCCGAGCTGGGGTCGGGCCGGGCCGGCCCCGGCCAGCCGGCGCTGCCGCCCGACAGCACGTATGTGGTGGGCGAGCTCGATGCAGCCGGGCTAGAGGCGCTGCGCCCGTTGAAGGGCGCGGTGGTGCTGGCCAGCGGGGCGCGCAACATGCGGCGGGCCGGGTTCTTGGCCGAGATTGGCTGGGAGCGGCTGCGGGCCGGGGCCGATGACCCCAGCCGGCTGGCCCCGCAGTATGGCGGCGCGCCGGCCGGGCTGATTGAAGACCCGCCCGCCGCCCCGCCGCCGCCGGCAGTATGACGGCCGAGAGGCAGGCCCCGCCGCCCGACCCCATCCGGGTGGAGCCGATGACGCTGGAAGATATTCCGCGCGTCACGGTGATCGACCAGTTGTCGTTCCCCCTGCCGTGGAGCCCGGCCACTTACCGCTACGAGCTGCTGCAAAACACCAACAGCCATTTCTTTGTGGCGCTGGCCAGCGCGGCGGCGGCCGGGCCGACCCCGGCGGCGGGCGCGCTGAGCTGGCTGAACCCGGCCAACTGGTTCAAGCCGCCGGCCGCGCCCGGGCCGGACCCCGACCGGCCGGTGGTGGGCTACAGCGGCTTCTGGTACATTTTGGACGAGGCCCATGTGAGCACGATTGCGGTGCACCCCGAGTGGCGCGGGCGCAGCGTGGGCGAGCATTTGTTTGTGACCATGCTGGAGCACGCGCTCGACCTGGGCGCGGTGACCTCGACGCTGGAAGTGCGCGTGACCAACGAGCGGGCGCAGCGCCTGTACCGCAAGTATGCGTTTGAGATCGTGGGGCGGCGGCGGCGCTATTACCGCGACAACGGCGAAGACGCGCTGCTGATGACGGCCGAGCTGAAGCCCGGCTACCGCGAAGAAATGCGGCGCTTGTTCCAAGTGCGCGTGCAGGGCGGCGGCACGGCCGGTTAAGCAGCACACGGGTGGGGCGAAGGCCATGACAAGCGGCGCTTGTTTGCCGAACGGGCAAGCAAAGGCGTGGGTGGCGGGGTATAACACTTGGCGCTGCCTCTGGGGCCAGAGTGGCTGGCTGCGGGCGGCGTGGGTTAAAGGACCTGAGATAGCAGCATGAAGATTCTGATTACCGGCGGGGCCGGGTTTATCGGCAGCAACCTGACGGCGCATTTTCTGCGGGCCGGGCATGAGGTCACGATCTTTGACAACTTCTCGCGCAAGGGCGGGGAGGCCAATTTGGCCTGGCTGCAAACTGACGCCGCGCCCGGGCCTAACGTCATTCGCGGCGATGTGCGCGATGCCGAGGCGATTGCGCGCGCGGCCCGCGACCAGGAGGCGATCTTCCATCTGGCGGGGCAGGTGGCGGTGACGACCTCGGTGACCGATCCGCGCCACGATTTTGAGACGAACGCGCTGGGCACGTTTAACACGCTGGAGGCGGCGCGAGCCGGCGGGCGGCAGCCGATCTTCATCTACACCTCGACCAACAAGGTCTACGGCGGCATGGAGGCGGCGCGGGTGGTCGAAGGGCCGGGGCGCTATGCCTTCGCCGATCTGCCGCAGGGCGTGACCGAGAGCTGGCCGCTGGATTTCCATTCGCCTTACGGGTGCAGCAAGGGCGCCGGCGACCAGTATGTGCGCGACTATGCCCGCATCTACGGCCTGCCGACGGTGGT
>JAYUUW010000885.1:0-4350 GCA_043754665.1 Anaerolineales bacterium
CAGCGCCAGCGCCTGGAATACCCGCTGATCAAAGAGTCGGCCGCCCGCGCCGAAACCGCCGCCCCCGCGCAGGCCGTCGCCCCTGTCACCGAAAGCGCGCCGCTGGCGGACGTGCCGCAGACCTTGTTGTTCGAGATCGGCACCGAAGAGCTGCCCGCCGCCGACCTCGACGCGGCCCTCGCTCAACTGCGCGACCTGGCCCCCAAGCTCCTCGCCGGCGCGCGTCTGACGCACGGCCCGCTCACCGTCTACGGCACGCCGCGCCGTCTGGTGGTCGTGGCCGAAGACCTCGCGCCGCGCCAGCCCGACTCGGAAACGCTGGTCAAAGGCCCGCCCGCCAACCGCGCCTACGACTCGGGCGGCGCGCTCACCCCCGCCGCCCTGGGCTTTGCCCGCAGCAAGGGCCTCAGCCTCGACGCGCTGCAAGTCCGCGATATTGACGGCGGCCAATACGTCACCGGCGTGGTGCGCGAGACCGGTCGCCCCGCCGCCGCCGTGCTGGCCGACCTGCTGCCCACGCTGATTGCCAAGCTGCAATTCGAGAAGACCATGCGCTGGAACGCCACCGGCATCGCCTTCTCGCGCCCCATCCGCTGGCTCGTGGCCCTGCTGGGTGAGCAGGTCATCCCCTTCAGCTATGCCGGCGTCGCCAGCGGGCGCGTCTCGCGCGGGCTGCGGCCCTTGGGCTCGCCCGCGCTCACGCTCGGCCACGCCGCCGACTATGTTAAGAAACTGAGCGCCGCCCGCATTGTGGTCGACCCCGCCGCGCGCCAGGCCGATATTCTCAAACAGGTGCGCAAGCTGGCCAAAGACGCCGGCGGGCGCGTGGCCGATGAAGGCGTGCTGGCCGAGGTGACCAACCTGGTCGAGCGCCCCACCGCGCTGCTGGGCAGCTTCGACCCCGCCCACCTGGCCCTCCCGCGCGATGTGCTGATCTCGGTCATGAAGAAGCACCAGCGCTACTTCCCGGTCGAGGCCGCCGACGGCTCGGCCCTGCTGCCGCACTTCATCGCGGTGCGCAACGGCGACAAGCGCCACATCGAGATGGTGCGCGAGGGCAACGAGCACGTCATCCGCGCCCGCTTCGCCGACGCCGCCTTCTTCGTGCGCGAGGATGTCAAGAAGCCGCTGGTGGACTTCCTGCCCGGGCTGGCGACGCTTACCTTCCAAAAGAAGCTCGGCTCCATGCTCGACAAGGCCGGCCGCCTGGAGGCGCTCACCGCCGCCCTCGCCCCGCGCCTGGGCCTGAGCGCCGCTGACGCCGCCACGGCCCAGCGCGCCGCCCACCTGGCCAAGGCCGATCTCGCCACCCAAATGGTGGTCGAGATGACCTCGCTGCAAGGCATCATGGGCCGCGAATACGCGCTGCGCTCGGGCGAGCCGCCGGCCGTGGCCCAGGCCATCCGCGAGCACTATCTGCCCACCGGCGCGGGCGACAAGCTGCCCGACTCCGCCGCCGGCTTGGCCGTGGGCCTGGCCGACCGGCTGGACTCGCTGGCGGGCCTGTTCGCCGCCGGCCTGGCCCCCACCGGCTCGGCCGACCCGTTCGGCCTGCGCCGCGCCGCGCTGGGCGTCACGCTCTTGCTCACCGGCCGCGCCCTCGACCTCGATCTGCGCCCGGCGCTGTCTGAGGCTGTGGCGCTGCTGCCCGTCGCGGTGCAGCCCGCCGCGCCCGAAGCGCGTGCCAAGCTGATTGACGAAGTACTGGCCTTCATTGCCGGGCGGCTGCGCGCCCAACTGCTGGAGGCTGGCTACCGCCACGATGTGGTCGAGGCCGTGTTGGCCCAGCAAGCCGCTAACCCCTACCGCGCCGCCCAGGCCGTGGCCCAACTCGCCGCCTGGACCAAGAGCGCCGCTTGGCCCGCCACGCTGGCCGCCTACGCCCGCTGTGTGCGCATCACCCGCGACCAGCGCGAGTTGCAGCCGCTCACGCCCGAGGCGCTGACCGAGCCGGCCGAGCAGGCGCTCTACGCCGCCTACCAGCAGGCCGCCGGCCAGCCGGTGGGCACCGTGGACGAGTTCTTCGCCGTGCTGCTGCCCATGATTCCGGCCATCTCCGGCTTCTTCGACAGCGTGCTGGTCATGGCCGACGACCCCGTGCGCCGCGCCAACCGCCTGGGCCTGCTCCAGCGTCTGGCCGCCCTCGCCGCCGGCCTGGCCGACTTTTCCAAGCTCGAGGGCTTCTAGCCAACAACGGGGCCGGGTGGCGCCGGCCAGTGTCATGGGGAGGCTGGCATGTGGCTCAAACGTTGGCTGGGCCTGACGCTGGTAAGCGCGGCGCTCGTGGTCGGCACACTCGGCTGCGCTCAAACAGACGCAGACCGAGAGGCCGAACGAGACGCTCAGGTGGCGGAGAACCAAGCCCACCGCCAAGCGATCTTTGGCACGTTCACGCCTACCCCCACGCCCACCCTCACGCCGACCCCAACGCCCACCGCCACCGGCTCCGCAGGCGCGGCCGAACAGGAGCCGGCCGGCGACAACATATTTAACAATTGGGCCGCCAGTAATACCAACCTGAGCCTGGCGCTCAACGACCAGGGCCAACCGCAGGTCTTCTTCGTCGCGCCCAACGCGGACGGCGCGGCGGCCATGCAGGCCCAGCCGGCGGCCGGCGGCAATTGGACCACGCCCACGCCGGTCAGCCCCGATTTTCTGTTCCTCTACGACCTGACCCCCGTGCCGGACGCCTCCGGGCGCATGTGTGCGTATTGGAGCGGCCAACAACTGACCGAGGCCGGTAACGCGATGGATGGCCTCTTCCGCAATTGCCAGCAGTCCGACGGCGCGTGGACGCCCCTGGCCGAACAGGCCGCCCTCACCGCCGCCAGCGCGTCGTTCTCGCCCGCGCGCGCCCCTGACGGCACGCTGCATGCCGCCTACACCACCCGCGCCGGCCCGGTGCGCGCCCTGTTCTACAGCCCCATCAATATGGACGCCTCGGCGCCGCTGGCCGGCACGCCGCTCTCCGGCGACCTGGAAGTGCTGCTTGGCCGCCTGGCGATTGACTCGGCCGGCGGCTTCCATGCCGCCTGGGTTGAGTCAGAAGCCGGCAGTTCGGCCATTACCGTGCAGACTCGTTACTCCGCCGACGGCGGCCAGACCTGGGCCGCGGCCGAAGAACGGTACGCTGGGTCGATTGATGATGTCGACGAGTTGGGCCTGCGGCTCGTGGCCGACGCGGTGGGGCAGGTGCATCTGGCCTGGGGCGCTGACAACGCCATCCACTATGCCCGCTGGGCGGCGGGCGGTTGGGAGCCCACGGTGGACCTCGCGCCGCCCAGCGCGACTGCGCGGCAATACGGCGTGGCGCTGGCCGTCGGCCCCGACGGCGCGGCCCGTGTCGCCTGGGACGAATTCAAGGGGGGGTCGGCCCAAGTGCTGCTGCGCGTGCAGTCGGCCGAGGGGGTGTGGGGCGAGGTTCAGACCGTCATGCCCACGCAGGGCAACCAACTCGCGCTCGCCGTCGATGCCGCCGGCGTCACCCATATCGTCTGGGACGGCGACGACGGCCTGCGCTACCTGACGCTGCCCTGAGCCGCTGGCGCAAGGCGTTTGGCGTCTGTTTCAGGCATTTTCCGTCCAACCTTAAAACATTTCCCGTTCGCTTGACTGCCGCTTGTTGGTAGAACAATTGTTTGCCATACTGGTCGCATGAAACTCTGCCTACCACCCGTCACAGCCGCCCCGCTTCTGCCCTTCACCCTCACCCGCCCGCCGATGACAGCGGTGACAGGAAATCGGAAGCCGATGACAGGAGTGACAGGAAACCGGAAGCCGATGACAGCGGTGACAGGAAATCGGAAGCCGGTGACAGGGGTGACAGGAAACCGGAAGCCGATGACAGCGGTGACAGCAAACCGTGCGCCGATGACAGCGGTGACAGCAAACCGTGCGCCGATGACAGCGGTGACAGCAAACCGTGCGCTGATGACAGGAGTGACGCCACCGCTGTCCTCCGCCGCGCCCGCTGCCTCCCTCCCTCACCCGCCCTTTCCGACCTCTGACCTCCGACCTCCACCTCTCACCTCCCACCTCTCAACCCGCCGCCCTTGCAGACTCGCGCCTCGCGAGTCTATAATCCTCACCCATGGTGCTCTCCAATGACGTGTGGGCGGAACTGGTGCAGGTCGGCCTGCTCGACGGCCAGGAAACCTGCGCCCTCTGTCCGGCGCGCCCGGCGGTCTTGGTCGATGTGGCCCGCGCGCCCATCCTGTTATGTGTTCAGCACGCGCAGGCCACGGCCGACCAACTCCTGGCCGACCTCGCCGCCCTGGTGCCCCAGTGAGCGCCTCGGCCTACCCAATCCTTTTGCGTCACAAGTTAGGGCCTTGACGCATACCTCTACAG
>JAYUUW010000886.1:0-3334 GCA_043754665.1 Anaerolineales bacterium
GGCCCACGCCGAAGTGGCAGCAGTCATAGGTCGCCCCGAAGTCGTCCGCGCCCACGCGCGCGAACAGCGTGTGCAGCCAGCGCAGGTCGATGCCGAGCGTAAAGGGATGCACCTCGACCGACAGCCGCACGCCGCGCGCCCGCGCATACGCCGTGGCGGCCTGGAACAGCGTCACGGCCTCATCCAAGACCCAGCCGTAGATATCTTGCGCCGTGGCTCCGGCCGGGGCGCGCCCTTCCCAGGTCAGCACCTGTTGCATCTCCAGCGCCGCCGCCGCGTCGATGTCGTGCTCCAGCCCGGCCAGGAAACCGGCCGTGCTGGTGGGCGAGGCCCACGGCCCAAAGTAGTCGGCGCCGGCCGCGTTCAGGCGCACCAGCGGCAGGCCCAGCCCGGCGCAGTGGTCGGCCAACTGCCGGCGCAGCGCGTCAGTGCGGCAGGCGGCTAGCTGCGGCGGCCACAGTTCCAGCGCGTCGTAGCCCAGCGCCGCCATCTGGCGCAGCGCCGCTTCTAACGGCCAGTCCCGAAAGATCATCGGGTTCCCAATCAGCATGCTCGCCTCCGCTGGCTGTTGTGGCGGTTTCGTGTACGATCCTGGTGTCCGCCGCGCGCGGGCGCATACACCGTAGCACGCACCCCTCAGAAAGGTAGTGTCATTGTATGGATCTGGGATTGCAAGGCAAGACGGCGCTCATCACCGGCGGCAGCAGCGGCATTGGCAAGGGCATTGCCCTGGCGCTGGCGGCCGAGGGCGTGCAGTTGGCGATTGCCAGCCGCCGCCCCGACCAGGCCGCGCTGGATGAGATCGCGGCGCTAGGCGGGCCGGTGACGCGCCTGGTGGCTGATGTGAGTCAAGAGGCGGAGGTGGTGGCCATGGTGCAGGCGGCCATTGGCGCGCTCGGCCACCTTGACTATTACATCAACAACGCCGCCTGGACCTGGCATCAGCCGATCACGCAGTTGAACTCGGCCGCCTGGTTCAGCACGCTGAACACCAACCTGTCGGCGGCCATGTGGGCCACGCGCGAGGTCAGCCGCCACTTCATCGCCCGCCGCAGCGGCGGCATCGTCATCATCGGCTCCACAGCGCGCTTCAACCCGGCCTATACCGAGACCGCCTACCGCATCAGCAAGATGGGCCTGCGGATGCTGATGCAGAACCTGGCGATCGAGCTGGCGCCGTACGGCGTGCGCGTCAACATGGTCACGCCCGGCCACTTCGTCACCCGCATGACCGGCGGCATTGCGCCGGAGGTTGAGGCGAAGCTGCTCGACCTCATCCCCGCCCACCGCTTCGGCGACCCGGCGGAGATTGGCAACGCCGTGGCGTTTCTGCTCTCCGACCGGCTCAGCCGCTACACCATCGGCGCGGACCTGGTGATTGACGGCGGCCTGACGCTCAACCCGCTGCCGCTGCGCTCGCCGGAGGAGATTGAGCAGCTGAATTTGTAGCCGCTGCACCCCCCGCCCACCGGCCTATTGCCCGGCCCACGCAGCCGCGCTAGAATCTCAGCGGCGCCGGTTACTGCGGCCGCCTACCCGCGAACCCTGGCTTTGAAGGAGACTGACACTATGCGCCGCCTGGCACCCTGCCTCGTCATTGCGATGCTGTTGTGGAGCACGTCCGTTTCCAGCGCGCGCCCGGCCGCCGCCGCCGCGCAGCCGGCCGCGCCGCAAGCGCCGACCGTCACCTACCCCCTGCCGGCGGGCGTGCGGTTTCTGCACACGGCCTCGGCCGGCACCCTATTGGGTGACGCCACCTTGATGACGAACCCGGCCAGCGACAACCTGCCCGGTCAACTGGTCTTCGCCACCCATAACTGGAACCCCGGCGGGCAGGGGGGGCAAAACAACAACCGGGGCGTGGGCACCTACTACAGCACCCTGATCGCTGGCCTTGGCCCAGCCGGAATCCCGGGCCTGTGGGCGCTCTACAATGAAGATTCAACCAGCTTTGACGAGGGCCTGGCCTACAATATCATGGTCACGCCGCCCAGCGACCGCGCCTTCTTACATACCAGCAGTGTGACCAACACTTTAGGCAGCGCGACCTACATTGACAGCGACTGGCTGGATGGCCGCCTTGACCGCATTCCTTTCATTCTGCACAACCATAGCCCCAACGGCGTTTACGCCGGCGCGGATATCACGGCCCCGCTCGCGGTCAACTATGACACCTTGTTCTTGAAGTGGGTTATCTTTACCGAAGACGGATCCAGCCTGCCCCCCGGCGTCACGTTCAATGTCATGGTGGGCCTGCCGGGGGCGACCGTCTTTACCCACACCGCCACGGTAGGCACCCTCGGCGGCAATGTCACTTTCATTGACCATCCGCTCGCCAACGGACACCCCAACGCGCTGGTCCTGGTCACACAGAACTACAACCCCGATGGCATCGGTCTGGGCGTCGACAACAACCACCACGTCGCCGTGTTCTACCACACCGAACTGCGGCAGTGGGGCATCTATAACGAAGATGGGGCCGACATGCCGCTCGGCGCCGGCTTTAGCGTCCTGATCGACGAAGCCCAGGTGTACCTGCCCTCCGTGCTGCGGTAAGCGCGCTGCCGCCCGCCCGCCGGCCGGGTAGCCCCTATAGCGACGCTAGCCAGGCGCGCATGGCCGCCGGGTCTTCGCCGAACATGAGCGACCCCGGCACAATGTAGTCGGCGCCGGCCGCCTTGAGCAGCGGCACGGTATTGCGCCGGATGCCGCCGTCGGCTTCGATGTCGGCCTTGAGGCCGCGCGTGTCGATGATCTGGCGCGCTTGTTGAATCTTGCCCGGCACGCCGGGGTCCATGGTCGCGCCCTTGATGCCCAGCGCCGTGCCGATGACGCACAGCGTGTCGAGGGTGTCCCAGTAGGGCGCGATCAGGTCAATCGGCTCGTCAATCCGCAGCGCGAAGCCGACGTTTTTACCGGCCGCCTTGACCTGGGCGATCAGCGCCGCCGGGTCGGGCACCGCGTCGAACGAGAAGATCAGGCTGTCGGCCCCGGCCTCCACGAACGGCTCAATCCACTTCTCGGCCTCGGTGGTCATCAAGTGCACCTCAAACGGCACGCTGGTATGTTTGCGCAGCGCCTTCACCAAATCCGGGAAGAACAACAGGGCGTTCACATAGTGGCCGTCGGCCACATCCAGGTGGAAGCGTTCGGAATAGGGCTCGACGCGTTTGATGTCGGACGCCAGGTTGGCGAGGTCCGCCGACCAAAGGGAAGTAGCGCATTTCAACATGAGAGATTGCCTTTCTGATTAAGCGAAATGGTAGTTGAGAAATTCGGTCAGCCGCGCCTGCGTGTCGGCTTGATAGTGTTCGCGGCTCACCGACTGCGGGGT
>JAYUUW010000887.1:0-1696 GCA_043754665.1 Anaerolineales bacterium
CAAGGGACTCGGGGGCCGGTTAGGCGGGGCGCGGAAAGAATCAGCTGGTAGGGGGACTGAAGGGGTGTTGTGTGAGGCGGCGGCTTGCCGTACACTCGCGGTGCCGATAAACGCACGGCCCATTTTAGGAGGATGACCCCGCCGTGGACACTCGTTTTATGCTCGTGGCCGCCATTCTGTCAGGCGTGATCTCGCTTGGCCTCTCATCGATGATGTTCAGCAACCGCGACAGGGGCTTTACGGCCAGCCAGTGGCTGCTCATGGTCTTCATCTTCGTCGTGCTGATGATGTTTGCCTACATTTACCAGTTGGTGTTTTAGACGCGGTTGCGCTCCACGCACAGAGCCCGATCAGCAGCCATCATCGGCCTCCTGCTGGTGGTAGTGGCACTCGTCGCCGGGCCATTGCTCATAACGGATGATGGCCCACGCCAGGCCGATGCCATTGTGGTCATCGGGGGCGACCACAAACCAGACCGGATGCAATGGGCGGTCGAGCTTTACCGCCGGGGTTACGCGCCACTCATTGTCATCAGTGCCGGCAACACGGTGCTTGAAGGCACTGAGCAGGTGCCCGAAGCCGAAGTCATGCGGCGTCAGGCATTGGCCCTCGGCCTGCCCGCATCGGCGCTCCTCATCGAAGACCAATCCCTATCCACGTTTCAAAACGCCTATTACACCCGCGCCCTGGCCGTTCAGCATGGATGGGACAGCCTCCTATTGGTGGCTTCCGCATATCACAGCCGGCGCGCCGCGCATATCTTTCGCGAGGTGTATGGCCAGACGTTCCCATCTGGGTTCAAGCGGCGCCGCCTATCCCCTGCCGCGTATGTTGGTGGTTTCAGCCCGACCAGGGCCGGGTGGTGCTTTACGAGTATTACAACTGGGCGCGTTATTGGCTAGGTATCCGGCTGCCCAGCGAAGCTCCGCCCTAGCGCCACACCAGCACATACCGCCCGCGTGTGCGGTCTGACGTGGCGGTGTAAATGTACGTGACACCGTCGAGCACCAGCAGGTCGGCGTGGCCCAGGCCCACATTGCCCGGCACATCGCCCAGCACCGGGTTGCCGCCGAACCGCTCCCACGGGCCGTCGAGCGCGGGGCCTTGGCTGCGGGCAAAGCCCAGGTTGAACTGCGTGTCGCCGCCCGCGCCGGGGCCGGGGCCGCGCACGCCCTCATAGGTCATGTAGTAGCGGTCGCCCACCCGCACCACATCCGCCGAGGAGATCGTGCGGAAATCAAAGTAGGCGTTGGCCGCCGCGCCCTGCGCCTCCTGCGGCCCGTAGGTGTCTGACCCCGTGAAGAGCGGGTTGGCCGCGCACGGCAGCAGGCTGGCCGCGCCGCCCGCCACCGGGCCGGTGTAGCAGCCCATGTGGCTCGGGTTCTTGCCCATCCCCACGAACACATACATTTGCTCGCCCTCAATGTACAGCCCCGGCGGCGCGCCGGAGAGGCAGTCGTACTCGCTGGCCTCCGGCACGAACGGATGCGGGCCGACGCGGTAGTGGCCCTGGCAGGCCGGGTAGCCGATGGTCGTGGTGTCAAACCACACGCCCGTCCCCGGCACGCGCCGTGAGCGCGCCCAGTTCAGGCCGTCGCGCGAGTAGCGCAGGTAGATTTGCGCGCGCCATTCGTAGACCATCACCCAGGTGCCGTCATCGGCGCGGGCCACGCGCGGATACTGCTGCTGGTCAATG
>JAYUUW010000888.1:0-3351 GCA_043754665.1 Anaerolineales bacterium
CGCGGGCCAGTGGGTCAGCCGCCTTGATCGCGGTGTACACGGCCTGGTAGCGCTCGGCATAGACCGCCGGCGCGAGGTTGTCCTGGCCGATGCCGTCGAAGGTATAGGTGTTGTCCGGCTCGTTGCCGATAAGCCAGGCGCTGCCGGGCTGAGCGGCGGCCACGGCCGGCACCCGCGCCAACTGCTCAGCGTAGACCGCCTCGCCCAGGCGGACGACCTGCACATAGGCCAGGCCGCCGGGCCGCGGTGGGTTGGCCTGCATGCCCCAGTCGAGGTACGACCCCGCGCCCAAGCCGGCCAGGTCATAGTCGGCCACGCCATACGCCGCAGTGATGCCGAAGCGGCAGGCCGCTAGTTGGCGGGCCTGGCCCCAGTAGCCGGCGGCGACCGCCAGCGCGGCCAGCAGCAGTGTGGCCCGCACGCGCAGGGCGAGGGGGTGGCGCATGGGCGGGGGTGAGTCAAGCCGAGTCGACATGAGGCGCATCCAGGAATTAGGGATTGGGGCAGACCAGCGCGGGTAAGGCGTCCACCTGCGCGTCACATAGCGCGCGGCCCGTGACCGCGACCGCCGCACGCCAGTCGCCGTCCGAGACGATCACTGGCAGCGCTGGATAGGTGGCGCGCAGCGTGGCCCGGTACCAGTCGAAACCCAGCAGCGGCTCGACCACGATCGCCAGGTCCGGGCGCTGCCCGAGGGCGAAGTGGAAGTACCACAGCGCAAACGTGTCCTGGTCGCCGTGCGTGACGACCACGGCCTCCGCCGGCGCGGCCGCCAGCACGGCCCGGCCAAAGGCTTCGGCCCGGTCATCGCGGCTGGCATCGACCTCCGGCCAGTGCGCGGCGGCGTTGGCGCCCAGCGCCAGCACCAGCCCGCCGACGAGGACCGGCTGGGTGAGGCGGCGGCGCGGTAAGCCGGAGAGCGTCTGGAGCAGCGCCGCCACGCCCCACCCCAGCCACAGCGCGAGCGCGAGGCCGACTGGCAGCAAATAGGCATACGAGTCGGCCGCGTTGTAGCCGATGGCGAAGGCCGAGTATCCGATTACGATCCACAGCGTGACGGCCCGCGCCCCCCACCCGCGGGCACGGCCAAACACCAAACCGATGACGGCCGTCAGCATCCCCAGCCAGCCGAACTGCGCCAGGAGCAGCCCGGCCCACCCCGCCACGCGGCCGAGGGCGAAGGCCGGGGCGATGTGGAAAGCCAGCGCCTGGTACGGCGCCCCCGACACCACCCACCCGAACCCGCCGAACGTCGCCGCGCCGCCCCAATTGACCGGCGGCTGCGTGCCGGCGGCCAGCGGCAGATACAGATAGACCGTGAGGCCCAGCGCCAGCCCGGCCAGGCGCCACGCCGCCGCGCGCCGCCAACCGCGCCCCGTCGACCCGGCTGATACGACAAACCAGGCGGGCAGCAGCAAGGCGGCGGTCAGGTGGTTGCCCAGCGCCAGGCCGGCCACCAAGCCCGCCCGCACCTGCGCCCGGTCAGATCGCGGAGCCGCCCCCGGCCGAGGCAGGGTATACAGCAGCAGCGCGATGAAGAGCGCGTGCAGCGCATGCACCTCGGTGACGACGGCCTGCGACCACAACAGCGGCGCGAGGCCGAAGCCCAGCCCCGCCACCACGCCGCCGGCCAGCCCCCAGCGGCGCGGCCCGGCCCAGGTGCGGCCGACCAGCGGGACCACCAGGCCCGCCGCCAGCGCCGCGGCCAGCGCCGAGAGCCAGGTGGTGCGCACGGCCAGCGTGCCAAGCGGGATAAGTTGAAATAGCCGCGCCAGCAGCAGAAAGGTGGGGTAGCCGCTCGGGTGGGCCACGCCCCCGGTCGCGGCGGCCGTGATCAGGTCGCCGCCATCGGCGCTGTGGTGGGCCCAGGTGAGACCGGGTGCCAGGGTCAGCGCATAGACCGGCAGCAGGAGGGCGGCGACGGCCAGACCCAGCCAGAGGGGCGCGCGGCGGGACATGGCGTGATCTTAGTGCAATTCTGGAAATGCTTGGTGCGCCGCAGTGACCGGGCTCAACGCAACCTGCCCGCCCTCCATAAACAGTGACGGGCGAGGCAGGGAGAAAGCACCAATCAAGCGCTCATGGCTTCGAGCGCCGCTTCTGGAGTCAGGGTGGTCAGCACAGAGGCGACCCGGCTAAGTTGTTCCTGGTCGCGCGTCACCAACCCGCTGCCAAAGCGCTGCGCGACCGCGACATAGACCGCATCACTCCCCCGGAGGCGATAGCGAGCGGCGATGTCAGCGGCTTGATCAGCGAGGAGCTGGTCGAGCGCGATCAGGATCAGATGCGGGAGTTGCTTCAGGGTCGCCGCGAATTGTTGGGCCAGTTGGGCGTCTTGGCGCACACGACTGACGGCCGCCGCGACCTCGGGCAGCAGGAGCGTCGGGGCAATCGTTGGGATGGCCCGCACGCGGAGTTGGTCTAGGAAACGGCGGCTAACCGCCTGGCCCGTCTCATGCGCATTGAAGGCATTCAGGAAAACGCTCGCGTCAACCGTAAATGGCCCGGCCATAACTAAGCGTTACCGCCGCATCTCACTCAGCAGTTCGCTTGAAGTTTGGGGGGAACTCCAGCCACGGCTGATTTCCACCCCCAGCCGGTCGAGCTCATCCCAAACGGCTTGATCGGACAGCGGCGAGGCCGCGCCGCCGGCCGCGGGGACTTTCTCGATCGGCGTCAGCAGGCCAATCGGTTCCCCCCGATAGGTGATCACATAATGGGCCTTTTGCTCCCGGACGTTCTGCATGATTTCGGAAGCATGGGCTTTGAGTTCACGTACGCCAATACCACGCATAATCCACCTCGGACATGTAGTCTCGTATGTGACTACATTGTAGCGATGTCAACCCCGTTCGTCAAGGGTTACCTTTACCACGCCAAATTTGGCTCAATATAGCCTCAGGCGGCTCACGGCGGTGAAGCCTTTACGGCGCCGCCCCGGCCACGAGCATCACCGTGACCGGCAGCGCCTGAACCGGCGCGCAGGCCTGGTCACCCAGGCGGCGGGTGGGCAGCAGGGTCCAGGTGCTCGGGGCGGCGGGCAGGCCGAACGCGGCCACGCGGACTTCCGTGCCGGCGGGGAGCCGGGTGGCTAAGCGGAAGCAGGTCAGCAGGCCGCGGACAGGCGTCACCAGGGGCTGATCAGCAGGGCCAATGGCCGCCAGGCGCACGCCGCGGGAGAGCGCCGACCAGCCGGCGGGCGCGGGCGGCAGGCCGGCGGCGGGGACACTCGCCGCCGTGATCCAGCACAGCGCGCCGGCCGAGGTAATCACTTGGCGCTGAGTCACCAGCAGCGTGAAGCGGGCGGTGCGCAGTGTCAGCCGGGCGCGCGGGCCAGGGCTAAAGCTGGTC
>JAYUUW010000889.1:0-8018 GCA_043754665.1 Anaerolineales bacterium
CTTAGTCAGTGTTCTATTTCCGCTAAGGTCTTCTCTTTTCTCTCTCGCGGTACAATGCCCGCATGGCCCCTCAACGTTCATCCCGGCGAAATATCATCATCGGCATCGTGGCGGTCCTGGGCGCGGTGTGCCTATGCGTGTGCGCCGCCGTCACCGCCGCCGGCGGCTATGTCGGCTACCAGTTCGGCCTCATCGTCCCGGCCGAGCCCACCCTCAGCCCCGACCAAACCGCCGCCAAGATGGAGTCCATCGAAGGCTTCGTCACCGCCACGCGCGGCCTCAGCCCCACCACCCCCATCGTCCTCACCCTCCTCACGCCCGACGAGGTGCGTCAGCGCATCACCGCCGACTTTGAAGCCGACACCACGCCCGAGGAGATGGCCAACGCCGCCCAGGCGCTGGCCGCCTTTGGCATGATGGACGCCGACACCGACCTGTACGCCATGCTGGTCGACCTCTACTCCGACGGCATCGCCGGCTTCTACGACCCCGACTCGCAAGAGCTGGTGGTTGTCTCCGGCGGCGCCTTCAACGCCTACCAGCGCACCGTCTACGCCCACGAGTACACCCACGCCCTGCAAGACCAGGTCTACGGCATCCGGGCCTCCGGCTTCAGCGACGAAATGTTCCTGGCCGACCCGGAGCGCTTCAACGCCATACAAGCCGTGCTCGAAGGCGACGCCAGCGTGCTCGAAGAGCAATATCTTGCCACCTACGGCCTGATCGAGCGCGGCCAATACAACCGCCTCGTCAACGACCCCAGCGCCATCCCCGCCGTCTACTTCGACCTGCCGCCCTTCCTGCTGCAAGACTTCGTCTTCCCTTACCGCGAGGGCAAGGCCTTCGTGCAGCACTACTTCGACGAGGGCGGCTGGGCGCGGGTGGACCAGTTGTGGCTCGACCCGCCGCGCTCCACCGAGCACATCCTGCACCCCGACCGCTACGACGCCGGCGACGCGCCCATCATCCTGGCCCGCCCGCCCCTCACCGACACGCTCGGCGCCGGCTGGCGGCAGGTCGACAGCAGCGTCAACGGCGAGTGGTTCACCTACCTGGTGCTGGCCGCCGGGCAAGACCCAGAAGCGCGCCTGCCCGAGACCGACGCGCGCGCCGCCGCCGAGGGCTGGGGCGGCGACGGCTACAGCGTGTTCTACCACGCCGCCGCCGACGAAGTGGTGCTGGCCGCCGAGTGGCAGTGGGACACCATCGAAGACGCGGCCGAGTTTGCCGCCGCCTTTCTGGCCTACGGCGACCTGCGCTTCGGCCAGGCCCACACCGCGCTGGGCGGCGGCGACTGCTGGCTGACGCCCGCCCTCAACTGCCTGTACACCACCAGCACCGGCACGCTCTGGCTGGCCGCGCCGCGCCAGAGCACCCTCGATGCGGTCCGGGCGCTCTATCCCGGCTATGGCCTGCCATGAGCTTTGATCCCACCCGCGTCCGCGCCCTGCTGTTCGACCTCGACGGCACGCTGGCCGACACCGACGACGAGTACATCCGGCGGCTGGGCGAGCGCATGCGCCGCTGGAGCTTCCTGTTCCCCCAGCGCGACCCCACGCCCTTCCTGCGCTGGAGCATGCTGGTGGCCGAGACGCCGCTCAACGCCTTGTTCGGCCTGCCCGACTGGCTGGGCATCGATGGCCCCCTGGCCCGCGCCGCCGACTGGGTGGCCGAGCGGCGCGGCCCCACCACCACCGCCCACTTTGTGCTCATGGCCGGCGTGGCCGAGATGCTGCCGCGCCTGGCCCTGCGCTACCCGCTGGCGGTGGTCACGGCGCGCGGGGCGCGGGCCACCCACAGCTTCCTCAAGCAGTTCGGGCTGGAGCAGCAGTTTGGGGCCGTGGCCTCGGCCCAAACCACCCCGCACACCAAGCCCTACCCCGACCCGGTGCTGTGGGCGGCCAAGACCCTCAACGTGCCGGTGGAGCACTGCCTGATGATCGGCGACACCACCGTCGACATCCTGGCCGGCAAGCGCGCCGGGGCGCAGACCGTGGGCGTGTTGTGCGGCTTCGGCTCGCGCGGCGAGATGGAGCGCGCCGGGGCCAGCTTGATTTTGGATACGACCGCGGATTTGGAAGAGGTGTTGACGGGCAGCCCGCCCGCCGAGGCGTCGCCGGCGGCCTAACTCGCCGGCGGGCGTGGGCGGCGGCCGAAGACGTAGAGCGCGGCCGGCAGCAGCAGCCCTGCGCTGACCACGCCGCTGAAGAACTCCGAGAGCGTCCGGTCCCACCCGGCCGGCAGGTCGAACTGGCCCAGCCACACCGTCTGCACCAGCAGCACCGAAACCAGCGCGGCGGCGGCGTTGGCCAGCAGCACCCACAGCGCGGCGCGGCCCTGCGTGCGCAGCGTGCGGCCGTTGTCGTCGGGGTGGCGGCCATAGCCGGCCACCAGGCCCAGCAAGCCGCTGTAGAGCAGCCCGGCCGCCGTCACGCCGCCGCCGCCCAGCACATCGCCCAGCAGCCGGCCGAGCACGCCCACCAGCAGGCCCGGCCTCGGCCCCAACACCAAGCCCGCCAGCAGCGGCACCAGCACCCCCGGCCGCACGCTCAGGTAGTAGCGCTCGACCACCGGCAAGGTCAGCGGCACCTGGGTGAGCACCCAGTGGGTAACGGCATAGATGAGGACCAGCCCCGCCACCCGCACAAACTCAGTGATAGTCGGCGGCGCGAAGCGCGGCGCGGCCGAGCGTGGGCGGCGGCTGGCACGGGGAACGCGGGGAGCAGTCGGCATGGCGGCGGGTTACCAGGCGGCTTCCAAGAGGCCGATAAGCTGCGCGGCGCTGGTCACCGGCGTGGGGTTGGCGCGCACCGCCCCGCTGTGCAGCGCCAGTTCGGCCAGGCGCGGGAAGTCCTCGCGGCGCACGCCCACGTCGCGCAGGCGGCGCGGCACGCCCAGCCCGGCAATCAGTGCGTCAACGTGGTCGAGCCCGGCCTGCGCCAGCGCCGCCTCACCCGCAGAGGCGGCTGTGACGCCCAGCGCCGCCGCTACCTGCGCCAGCTCGGGTGTGACCGCATCAAAATTGAAGCGCAGGGCGTGCGGCAGCACCAGGCCGTTGGCCACGCCGTGCGGCACACCGGCCGCGCCCCCCAGCACATGGCACAGGCCGTGGTGCAGCCCCATCGCCACGCCGGCCAGCGCCGCGCCCGCCAGATGCGCGCCCAGCAGCAGTTCGGTGCGGGCGGCCAGGTCAGCCCCGTTGGCGTAGCAGCGCGGCAGGGCTGTGCCGATGTGGCGCACTCCGGCCAAAGCGGCGGCGGTGGCTAGCGGCGTGCGCCGGCTAGAGTAGACCGCCTCGATGCCGTGCGCCAGCGCGTTCAGGCCGGTGGTGGCCGTGACCTCCGGCGGCAGGTCGAGCGTGAGCGCCGGGTCATAGACCACCAGCTTGGGCGCGTACTTCGGGTCGGCGTAGGTGACCTTGCGCGTCCCCGCTGCGCCATCGCTCTCGGTGACGCCGTAGACCGCCGTCATTTCGGAGCCGGCGTAGGTGGTCGGGATGGCGATGACCGGCACCAGCGGCTGGTCGGTCGGGCAGGCGGCGCGGGCCGGGCGGCCGGTGCGCTGCGCCTCCAGCGCCGCGCTGACGGCTTTGGCCAGCCCAATGGCGCTGCCGCCGCCCAGGCCCAGCAGGGCGTCGGCGTGGTGCGCGGCGGCCAGGGCCAAGCCTTCGGCCACCTGCGCGGCGGGCACATGCGCCTGGGTCGCGTCAAACCCGGCTACCGCCCGCTCGCCCAGCAGCGCCGCCACCCGCGCCACGCGCCCGCTGCGGCGCGCCGAGCCGGTGGTGAACACCACGATCCGCCGCCAGCCAAAGGCGGCCACCGCTTCGGGCAGCCGGTCGAGCGCGCCCACGCCGAAATGCACGGCCTGCGCGTAGCTGACGGCGTGGAAGGCGGTCATGGCGCAGCTCAGGCCGGGCGCAGCGCCACGGCCAGCCGGCGCACGCCCTCGGCCATGCGCTCGGGCAGGGTGTTGGAGTAGTTGAGGCGCAGCGCGTTGGTGTAGCGCCCCTCGGCTGAGAAGTTGACGCCGGGGATGTAGGCCACCTGCTGCGCGAAGGCGGCGGGCAAGCGCGCGGCGGTGTCCACCTCGGGCGGCAGCGTCACCCACAAGAACAGCCCGCCCTCCGGCGCGGTCCAGGTGGCCCAGCCGCCGAACTCGCGTTCCAGCGCGGCCAGCATGGCATCGCGGCGCTGGCAGTTGGCGGTGTTCAGGGCGAGCAGGTGCGGTTCCAGATAGCCGCGCGTGACGAACTCGTGGACCGTGCGCTGCAAAAGCTGCGACGACTCCAGGTCGAGGCTCTCGCGCAGCACCGCCAGGCGGGCCACCATCGGCGCGGGCGCCACGATCCAGCCCAGCCGCATGGCCGGGGCGATGATCTTGGAGAACGAGCTGATGTAAAACACCAACTCGGCCTCATCGAAGGCCTTAACGGGCGGCAGCGCCGCGCCGGCGTAGCGCAGCAGCGAATAGGTGTCGTCCTCGATCAGCGGCACGCCGGTGCGGGCGGCGGCGGCGGCCAACTGGTGGCGGTGGGCCAGCGGCAGGCTCACGCCGGCCGGGTTGTGAAAGTCGGGGATGACCGCCCCCACCCGCGCCGGACCGCCGGCCAACAGCGCGGCCTCGAAGCTGGCCGGGTCCACCCCAGCCGCCTGGTCGAAGGCGGCGGCGCGCAGCGTGGCGCCGTGCGCCTGCATGACCTGCAAAATGCCGGTGAAGGTCAGGCCCTCGACCACCCCCGCCTGGCCGGGGTCGAGCAGCAGCAGGCCCAGCAGGGCCAGCGCCTGCTGCGCCCCGTTGGTGATAAAGACGTTCTCGACCGCGCAGGCCACGCCCCGGCGCTGCATGGCCCCGGCGATCCACTCCCGCAGCGGGGCGTAGGCCGGGCCATACTGCAGCGCCCGCGCGCCGTCGCGGATGAGCACGGCATCGGCGCAGGTTTGCAGTTCGGCCACCGGCAAGTGGTCGGCGGCGGGCAGCCCGCCGGCAAACGAGATCATCGCCGGCTGGCTGGCCAGGGCGATCAGGTCGCGCATGACGCTGCGCTTGAGGTGAGTGGCGACGTGCGAGAGCGGGTAGGGCATGGCTGGGGTGAGCATTGCGTTCGATTATAAAGCCCAGTGCGCCGCCCGCCAATCTAAGCGGGTTTAACGTTGACAATCTTCCAGCTTCTTCTAGAATAGCCTGCAATGCGACCTCGGCAGGCCAGCGGCCGGCCAGGGGCGCAACGGACCTGGACCAAAGGAGACAGAAGATGAAGATACGCACTCTGTTAGGAGGCCTGCTCGCCCTCAGCGTCACGCTGGCGGCCTGCGGCCCGGCCGCCACGCCGACGGCCGCCGTGGCCACCGCCGTGGTGGGCGGCTTGCCCGATCTGGGCGGCCGGACGATCATCGTGGCCGTGGAGAACGCCTACAACCCGTTCAACTACATCGACGAGGCCACGGGCAAGGGCGTGGGCTACGACTACGATCTGTTCGCCGAAGCCTGCAAGCGCCTGAACTGCACGGCCGAACTGACCACCACCAGTTGGGACACGATCCTGGCGGTGATGGGCGGCACCGCCGCGAGCTCCCCGTTTGATGTGGCCGCCGACGGCATCACCATCACACCGGAGCGCGCCGAGCACGTGGACTTCTCGGTGCCCTACATCGCGCTGAGCCAGCAGTTGCTGGTGCGCGCCGATGAGACGCGCTTCACTGACGTGGAGAGCGCCAAGCTGATCGCCGATCTGCGGATGGGCGCGCAGCCGGGCACCACCAACTACGACCTGACCGCCGCGACCTTTGGCGAAGACCGCATCGTCGCCTTCGACCAGTACGGCCTGATTGTGCAGGCCCTCATCACCGGCGACCTCGACGGGATGCTGATCGACAACGTCTCGGGCCAGGGTTACATCGGGGCCAACCCCGACAAGATCAAGCTGATCGGCGAGCCGCTCTCGACCGAAGAACTGGGCTTCGCCTTCCCGAAAGGCAGCGACCTGGTCGGGCCGATCAACGCCGCGCTGGCCGCCATGAAGGCCGACGGCACGCTCGACGCACTGTACGCCAAGTGGTTCCCCACGAGCTAACCGAGACCAGCGCCGTGATCGTCACCTTGGATTAAGGCAGAAAGCAGGCGGGTGGACCCCAGGTTCACCCGCCTGCGCTTTTGACAATGAGCCGCCAATCGCCGCCAATCGCCCCCGCGCCGCTCGACCTGCCTCCTCGCCCCAACCGTCTGTCGCCCATGCTCACGATGGCGGCCGACTGGCCCTGGTGGCTGCTGATCATCATCTTCCTCGGGCTGCTGATCCTGTTCTCGATTGTGACCAATACGCGCATGCAAAACATCTTCCGCGCCATCAGCGCGGGGGTGGTCATTACGCTGTTGGTCTCGATTAGCGCCTATGCCATGGCCATAACCATCGGCCTGATCGTCGGCCTGGGGCGGGTCTCGAAAAACCGCGTCATCTTCAACCTGGCCGCGTTTTACGTCGAGGTGGTGCGCGGCGTGCCGATCTTGGTGCTGCTGCTGTACATCGCCTTCGTGGGCGTGCCAACCTTTGTGGCGGGCCTCAACGCGTTCGGCGCGTGGCTGGTGGGCCTAGGGCTGGCCTTTGGCGGCGGCCTGGCCACCTATTCGATCCGCAACGTGGATTTGACGCTGCGGGTGGTGCTGGGGCTGGGCATCGCCTATGGCGCGTTCGAGGCCGAAATTTTCCGGGCCGGCATTCAGTCGATTGAGAAGGGCCAAATGGAAGCGGCCCGGGCGCTGGGCATGAACTATTTTCAGGCCATGCGCCATGTGATCCTGCCGCAGGCCATCCGCCGGATTTTGCCGGTGCTGGGCAACGACTTTGTGTCGATGGTCAAGGACTCGTCGCTGGTGTCGGTGCTGGGCGTGTCCGATGTGACCCAACTGGCAAAACTGTACGCTTCGAGCACCTTCCTGTTCTTCCAGACTTACAGCATTCTGGCCTTTATTTACCTGGTGCTGACGATCATGCTGACGCGCGTGGTGCGGTTCATTGAGGCCCGCGCGACGCTCTTTCGCCAGTAGTTGGTTTGCCAAGGAATCTGAGCCATGAGCCAAGCCGGCGCCTCGAAAGACATGGTGGTGATCAAGGACCTGGTCAAGGAGTTCGGCCAGTTCCGCGCGGTGGATGGGGTGAGCCTGACGGTGCGGCAAGGCCAGGTGGTGGTCATCATCGGCCCCAGCGGCTCGGGCAAGTCGACCGTGCTGCGCTGCATCAACCATCTCGAGACGCCCTCCAGCGGCGAGATTTGGGTGGACGGCCGCCAATTGACCAGCAGCAGCAAAGACATTAACACGGTGCGGGCCGAGGTGGGCATGGTGTTTCAGCAGTTCAACCTGTTCCCGCATCTGACGGCGCTGGAGAACATCATGCTGGCGCAGCGGGTGGTGCGCAAGCGCAGCGCGGCCGAGGCCAAGCGCATGGCCCTGGCGCAGTTGGAGCGGGTGGGCATTCCGGAGAAGGCCCGGTCGTATCCGGGGCAGTTGTCGGGCGGGCAGCAGCAGCGGGTGGCGATTGCGCGCTCGCTGGCGATGAACCCCAAGATCATGCTGTTCGACGAGCCGACCTCGGCGCTGGACCCGGAGATGATCAAGGAAGTGCTGGACGTGATGCAGGACCTGGCCCGCGACGGCATGACGATGATCGTGGTGACGCATGAGATGGGCTTCGCCCGCAACGCGGCCAACGAGATCATCTTTATGGATCGCGGCCAGATTGTGGAGCACGGCACCCCGAAAGAGTTCTACTCGAACCCGCACCAGGAACGCACGCGCAGTTTCTTGAGCCAGATTCTGCACTAGCGGTCCGAAGAGAAAAAACAAAAAGGGAGGGCGCGGGCGGCAGGGGTAGCACCCCAGTAAACCGTGGCGGCGAACAGCCGACTTGAAAAAGAACGGGGCCAGACGCACAATTCTTTCTGTCGAGGAAAGGAAAGTGGCGTATGGACCCGCACCGCGTATTCTGCCCGAACTCGGACTGTCCGGCAAGAGGGCAGTTA
>JAYUUW010000890.1:0-2897 GCA_043754665.1 Anaerolineales bacterium
TGGGGCAGAGCATCGCCCGGCAGATGGCCGAGCGCCCGCCCGAGAAGCTGGACGCCGAAGACCTGATGCAGCGGCCGTTCAACGATCTGAACCAGGCCGACGCGCAAGAGCTGCGGCGGCTGGTGGGGCGGCTGGCGGCCCGGCTGCGCACCCGCGCCGCGCTGCGCCAGAAGAAGGGCGACGGCAAGACCCTCGACGCCAAGACCACCCTGCGCGCCAACTTGCGCACCGGCGGCGTGCCGTTTCACATCCACTTCAAGAAGAAGCACCTCAAGCCCAAGTTCGCGCTGATCTGCGACATCTCGACCTCCATGCGGCCGGTGGCCGAGTTTATGCTGCGGCTGATGTACGACATGCAGGATCACGTGGCGCGGGCGCGCTCGTTCGCGTTCAACGACCACCTGGAAGAGGTGAGCGACGAGTTCGTGGGCCACCAGCCGGATGAGGCCATCCCGCTGGTGCTGCACCGCATTCCGCCCGGCCACTACTCGACCGACCTGGGGCACGGCCTGGCGAACTTCTGCGCGCAGTACCTCGACGCGGTCGATCACCGCACCACGGTCATCTTCCTGGGCGATGGGCGCAACAACTTCAATAATCCGCGGCTCGATTTGTTCGAGCTGCTGCGCCGCCGGGCGCGCCGCCTGGTGTGGTTCAATCCCGAAGAGCGCTATCTGTGGGGCACGGGCGACAGCGACATGCCGCAGTACGCGCCGTTGTGCGCGGCTGTGCATCAAGTCAGCAACCTGGCCGAGTTGGGTGAAGCCGTTGACAAACTATTCATCCACCGCTGAGGCGGCACGATCGGGCGAGCGGGTATGAAGACGCGTCGTAGAAAATTGCTGCGGCCGCTGCTGCTGGCGGCGTTGGCGGTGCTGCTGTTGGCCGGGCCGCCGGGGGGCGCGCCAGCCGTCGCCGGCACCACCACGGCCACGTACTTGCCGTTGATTTACCAGACCTACCCGGTGGGCGACCTGACTGTCAGTCGGGTGGAGGTGGTGCAGGGTATCACTATGAGCGACAGCTACACGGTGCAGGTGGCCCACCGCCCAGCGCTGCTGCGGGTGTTTGTGAACTTGGTCGGCCCTAGCTCGGTCGCCGGCGTGTTGGCCCGGCTGACGCGCTACGTGGGCGGCAATCCGCAGGACTCGTTGATGTCCGGCCCCACCACGATCCAGGCGGCGACCAACGAAGGCAATCTGGCGCACACGCTCAACTTTAGCCTGCCCGACGGCTGGCTGGCCAGCGGCACAAGCTACGTGATCGAGTTGGACCCGCTCAACGCGCTGGCCGAGTCCAACGAGAGCAACAACCGCTTCCCCGGCGGCGGCCAGCAATCGTTCAACTTTGTCAACGTGCCCACCCTGGAGGTGGTGATCGTGCCGGTGCGCTATGCGCGGCCGGGCGCGCCGGTCAGTGAGCCGGAGACGGGCGACCTGAGCTATCTGACCTGGATGCCGTTCAAGGTCTTCCCGGTCTCCCAGATCAACTACACGGTGCGCGGCAGCGTGTACACCTTCAACGGCGACCTGCGCTACAGCTCGAACGGCGGGCAGGGGTGGAGTGACCTGCTCTACGCCATCACCAGCATTCACAATGCTGAAGACCCCGGCTATGACAAGCTGTATTACGGCCTGGTCGACAGCATCATCGTCGATGGGTGCAGCGGCGGGTGTATCGCCGGCATTGGCTGGATCGGCAGCAAGACCTCGGCGGGCTTTGCGGGTTTCATCTCCAACCGCAACGAGGCCAGCCCGACCTTCACGCACGAGATGGGCCACAACTTTGGGCGGCAGCACTCGCCCTGCGGGGTCGCCGGCGGGCCATACCCGTACCCCGGCGGCGCGCCCATCGGCCAGTGGGGCTACGACCCGGCCTCGGGCCTGCTGTACAGCCCCAACACCTATAAAGACTACATGAGCTATTGCAGCCCCGAGTGGACCTCGGACTACACCTACTTCGCAATCGCCAACGCCATGAGCACGTCGCAGGTGGCGGGCGCGGTGAAGTTGAGCGAGGCGCTCGTGTTCTCCGGCCAGATCGGGGACGACGGCGTGCCGCAGGTAAACGCGGCGTTCATTGAGAGCGTGCCGACCGCGCAGTTGGCCGCCACGAGCGGGCCGTATCAGTTAGAGGTGCTCGACGCGCAGGGGCACGTGCTCGCCTCGCAGGCGTTCACGCCGCTGAGCATCGCCGTCGACCAGCAGAGCGGCCTGCCCAACGCGCCTAACCTGACGGCCGACTTCTTGGGCTTTCGGGTGGCGGTGCCGGTAGTGGCGGGCGCGGTGGGGCTGCGGGTGACGCAAGATGCGGCGGTGGTGTGGGAGCGGCAGGTGGGCGGCCCCGCGCCTGACCTGGCGGCGGCGGCGCTGACCGACGAGGGTGAGGGCGCGCTAGCATGGTCGGTGAGCGGCGCGCACCTCGGCCTGAGCTACCGCCTGAGCTTCTCGCCCGATGGTGGGAAAACGTGGACGCTTTTGGAGCCGGCGGCGGCGACGCCCAATATCACCGTGCCGGCCGAGTTGCTGGCCGGCGCCGTGCACCCACTGGTTGAGGTGCAGGCTTCTGACGGGCTGCGCGTGACGCGCGAGACTTACGAAGTCACAGACGACGGGGCGACGCCCTAGCTGCTGCGCGTGTAGGCCCGCACCGACTCGATGAGGCGCTGGAACTCGCGGTCGTCGGGGGCCAGCTCGAGGCCGGAGCGGAAGGTCTTGACGGCCTGGGCGTACTGCTTGAGGGCCACCTGCGCGCGGCCGAGGCCCTTGTAATAGGCCAGGTTGCGCGGCTCTTTGCCGATGGCGCGCCGCCAGTGCAGCGCCGCCAGCGCCCACATACCCTGGCGGGCGTAGCTCTCAGCCTGTTGGTTCATCTGCGGCCCGCTGACGAGGCCGCGC
>JAYUUW010000891.1:0-2646 GCA_043754665.1 Anaerolineales bacterium
CGCGGGCGGCGGCGAGGGTGCGGCCGTCGGGCGTGTCGAGCGCGGCGTCGGGCAGGGCCTCGTAGGCGGCCTGCGCGGCGTCGGCGGCCAGTTGGGCGCGGTCGACCACGGTCTGCGCGACGGCCAATTGCTGATCAGACGCGCCGGCTTGCAGCAGCGCATAGTTGGCCTGGGCGGCATTGTGGGCGGCCTCGGCGGCGCTGTGAGCGGCGCGCAGGGCATCGAGCGCGGCGGCGGCCTGGGCGCGCTGGGCGGTGAGCACGGCCGGGTCGAAGCGCACCAGCACGTCGCCGGCCAGCACCGTTTGGCCTTCGCTTACCAGCACCGCGACCACACGGCCGGCGATCTCGGGCGCGATGGTGACGGAGACGGCTTCGATGGTGCCGGAGGCGCTGAGCGCGCCGGTATCGGCCGCCGCCGGGCGATTGATGACGAACCACCAGACCAGGGCGCCCAGCAGGACGACCACCAGCACAGGCACAACGCGTCGAGGATTGGGATGCATGGTGTGTTTCTCCAAAAACCTAGTCAAGCCGCTTGCGGAAGCGGAGCGCGGCGCTGCCCATGATGACGACGGCGAAGATGCTCAGGGCGACGATCTCGGGCCAGAGCGCCTCGGCGCCGACGCCCTTGAGCACAATGCCGCGCACGACGATGAGGAAGTAGCGCAGCGGGATGGCGTAGCTGATGACCTGCAAGAACGGCGGCATGGCCGCCAGCGGAAAGAAGAAGCCGGAGAGGAAGATCGACGGCAGCATGGTGAACATGGCCGTCAGGATGGCCTCTTGCTGGGTGTTGGAAATGGTGGAGATGAACAGGCCCAGCCCGAGGGTGGTGACCAGGAACAGCCCCGAGAGCACCAGCAGCAGCGGCAGGCTGCCGTTGATGGGCACGCCGAACATGAGCACGCCGGCCAGCAAAATCTCCACCGTGTCGATGAAGCCGATGATGACATACGGGGCCAGCTTGCCGACCACCAACTCCCAACTGCGGATAGGCGTGACAATCAACTGTTCAATGGTGCCGCGCTCGCGCTCGCGCACGATGGCGGTGGCGGTGAGGATGGTGGTCATGAATTGCAGGATCAGGCCGATCATGGCCGGGATCATGTAGTAGGCGCTGACCAGATCGGGGTTGTACCAGACCTGGCTGCGGATTTGCACCGGCGGGGTGATGGCCCCGGCCTGCCCGCGCGCCGACAGCCGCTCGATGGTGAGCGCGGTGGCCTGGGCCTGCCCAATGAGCGTGGCCGAGGCCAGCGCGGTGCCGGCCAGCGTGGGGTCTGAGCCGTCGATGATGAAGGCCACGGCGGCGGTCTCGCCGGCGGCCAGCTTCTCGGCGTAGTCGGGCGGGATGATCATGCCGGCCCGGGCCGCGCCCCGGTCGATGAGGCCGCGCAGTTCGGTTTCGTCGGCCACGTCGTAATCCACGCGGAAGTAGTCAGCGGCGCGGTAGGCGTCGAGCAGGGCGCGCGAGGCGGCCGAACGGTCTTGGTCGTAGACGGCCAGCGACACGTTGCGCACGTCGTTGGTGGCGGCGTAGCCCAGCAGCAGGAGCTGGACGACCGGCATGAGGAACGTGAGGATCAGCGTGCGCGGGTCGCGCAGGATTTGGATGAACTCTTTGCGAATGAGTGAGAACAGCCGGGTATTCAGCATCAGGCCGGGTCCTTCAACACGCCGCGCAGGAAGACATCTAACATGCCGTCGAGCCAGTCGACCGTGGGGTCGGCCGTGAGGGGCGAATTGCTCAACATGAACTCGGTAAAGAAGTAGCCCACCAGCATCCCGACGAAGGCGCGCTGGACGACGGGCAACGGCACCGGCCGCAGCTCGGCCTGCTGGTCGGCGAAGCGCTGGAGGAACGGCCCAAAGGCGGGCAGGATGCGGGCGGCCAAGGCCTGGATATGCCGGCCCTGAAACTCGACCAACTCGATGTAGACGAGCGGCAGCAGCTTGTCGCGCCGGTCGCGGATGGCGGATTGCACCAGGCGCGTAAGCTGACGCAGGAAGGCTTCGAGGCTCTCGCCCTGGGCGGCCTCCAGCGCCGGGACAATGATGTGGTAGGGGTGATACTGGTCGAGCACCTCGGCGAAGATTTCTTCTTTGCCGGGGAAGTGGTTGTAGATGCCGCCCACGGCCAGGCCGGCGGCCTGCGCGATCTGGCGCATGCTGGTGCCGTGGTAGCCGTGCTGGAGGAACAGGTCGTAGGCGGCGGCGACCAGGCGGCGGCGGGTGTCTTCGCCACGCAGGCGGGTGATTTTCTCGGGCAAATTTGGCATGATTGGCGGTTCGCCCTATATGAACGAACGTTCATTCAGAGTATACGCGGAGGCGGGGCGTTGTCAACAGGCAATTGGGCAAGATCAGTAAATCCGGCGTATAGATTTCTCGTCATGGGCTTCCGGGTTCTTGTCACTCTTGTCATGAGCTTCCAGGTTCTTGTCATTCTTGTCATGGGCTTGCAGGTTCTTGTCACTCTTGTCATCGGAGGCGGCAGAGAGGTGAGGGGCGGTTGGTCGACCTCATCCCCGGCCCTTCCCCGGCGCGGGTTCAGGGGCGGACAGGGGGGCTTTACAAGTGGACCAAAAACGGGCATGGTCATGGTTATCCCCTTGCCAGGAGCAACCACGACCATGTCCGACAA
>JAYUUW010000892.1:0-13454 GCA_043754665.1 Anaerolineales bacterium
CCGGGGCAGTCCACGTGGGCATAGTGGCGCTTGTCGGTCTGGTATTCCACGTGCGCAATGTTGATCGTGATGCCGCGCTCGCGCTCTTCCGGCGCGCTGTCGATCTGGTCGTACGCCCGGAATTCCGCCTGGTGCTTCAGCGCCAGCACCTTGGTGATGGCGGCGGTCAGCGTCGTCTTGCCGTGGTCGATATGCCCAATCGTCCCCACGTTCAAGTGCGGCTTGCTGCGGTCAAACTTTTCCTTGGCCATGTCGGTCCTTCTCCTTCAACAACCACTATTCAGGCATTGCCAGAGCCCCCGATGAGATTTGAACTCATGACCTATCGCCTACCAAGCGATTGCTCTGCCACTGAGCTACGAGGGCCTGCCGATATTCACTTGTCCTACCTTGGTGCGGCGCACGCATGCGCTGTGGGCATGCCGGCCAGTGGGCAGGGCGGGATTCGGACCCGCACAAGCTAAGCTACCGATTTTACAGACCGGCCCGGCTCACCACCTCCGGCGCCTGCCCCAAACGCTTTCTCTGCTTTGGCCTGGTTTTACCGTGCCCAAAGCTCCCTCCCGCAAGCCGACGGTGGGAATTGAACCCACAACCACACGTTTACAAAACGCGTGCTCTGCCGATTGAGCTACGTCGGCAAAATAGCGGAGGGATTATACCAGACTCAAAAGAGCCCGGTCAAGGCACCTTTCGACCCTGAACGGCTCGGGCCAGACTCTAACAGGTTTGCCTAGGCGAGTCAATGGTAACTTGCAAACGCCCGCCGTTCACTCGCGCGTTGCACCCGCTCTCAGCGGCTCTACATCATACCCTATTCACCCCCTGTCACACGGGTAGGTTTTTTACCGGCGCCGGGCGTTGGCCACGAATTTACACGAATGGGGAGGGGGTGAAGTTGGGGGAGCACTCGGCACGTTTTGAGACCCCAGGACAAAACTCCAGGCACACTGAGCCGCCCCAGACGAATTGACACGAATGGGTGTTGACGTGAGCCAGGTGACAGAGGGAGGCGCGGCGCGGGCCAATGGCTAAGAAATCTACCCGTGTGAGAGGGACGGGTGATGAGACGCTTAGAGGTCTGAACGGCCATTGCCGAGATCGGCAAAGGCATTTAGCATGGATGGCGAAGGTCTCACGTCCCCGGGCCGCCGCGCCGCCTTTCGCTCCACCGTTACCCCGGCCTGTTTGCCAAGGCAGTGTCACTTACGATGATTCAGAGTCGCTATCGCCAGATTGTATGGTTTTTTGCGCGCGTGGTCGCGTCGGTCATATGGTGGGATTTGCTGCTGCCGCGGGTGGGATTGCGCGGCTGGGCGGCGCGCACCCGGCCGGAGCGGCTGCGGCACATGGCGGTGCGCTACCGGGCGCTGGCGATTCGCCTGGGCGGCGTGATGATCAAGATGGGGCAGTTCCTGTCGGCGCGGCTGGATGTGCTGCCGGAGATCATTACGGTGGAGCTGGCGGGCCTGCAAGACGAGGTGCCCGCCGAGCGGTTTGAGGACATCCGGCGGGCGGCGGAGGCCGAGCTGGGTGCGCCGCTGCTGACGCGCTACCTGACGTTTGACGAGACCCCGCTGGCGGCGGCCTCGCTGGGGCAGGTGCACCGCGCCACACTGCCAGGAAGCGAGCCGGACGGCCCGGCGCGGCGGGTGGTGGTGAAGGTGCAGCGGCCCAAAGTGGAATTGCTGATCGCGACCGACGTCGCCGCGCTGAAGACCGTGGCCAACTGGATCAAGCGCTACCCGCCCATTAGCCGGCGGGCGGACGTGCCGGCGCTGCTGGCCGAGTTCACGCGCATCACGTATGAAGAGATCGACTACCTGGCGGAGGGGCGCAACGCGGAGACGTTCGCCGCCAACTTTGCGGGGGACGCGGGGGTCAAGGTGCCGGCGGTGGTGTGGACGCACAGCACGGCCAAGGTGCTGACGCTGGAAGACGTTTACACGATCAAGATCACCGACTACGCGGCGATCACAGCGGCGGGCATTGACCGGGGCGCGGTGGCCGACCGGCTGTTCCAGACCTATCTGCGGCAAATCTTCGACCACGGCGTGTTTCATGCCGACCCGCACCCCGGCAACCTGTTTGTGGAGGCGCTGCCGGCCGGCGAGGACGGTGCGCGGCCGTGGCGGCTGATTTTTGTGGATTTTGGCATGGTGGGGCGCGTGCCGCCCAACTTGCGGGCCGGGCTGCGCGAGGCGGCGATTGGCGTGGGCACGCAAGACGCGGCGCGGCTGATCAAGGCGGCGCAGTTGATGGGGATGCTGCTGCCGAGCGCCGACCTGACGCTGCTGGAGCGGGCGCAGGCGCAGATGTTCGCGCGCTTTTGGGGCAAGGACATGGACGAGCTGCGCAAGATCGACATGCGCGAGATGCGCGCCTTCGCGCTGGAGTTTCGCGAGCTGATGTACGCCCTGCCCTTCCAGGTGCCGCAGGATTTGATTCTGCTGGGGCGCACGGTGGCGATCCTATCGGGCATGTGCACCGGGCTGAACGCGCAGTTCAACGTGTGGACCGGGCTGGCGCCGTTCGCGCAGAAGCTGCTGACGGACGAGGCGGGCGGCGGCGGGCTGAACTTTTGGCTGAAGGAGGCGGGCAGCCTGGCGGGCACGGTGATCGCGCTGCCGCGCCAGTTGGAGAAGGTGCTGGGCCGGATCGAGCGCGGCGACCTGGCGGTGGTGGCCCCGCGCCTGGAGCAGCGCGTGACCATGCTGGAGCGCGGCGTGCAGCGGCTGGCCCCGGCGGTGGTGTTCGCGGCGCTGCTGCTGGGCGGGGTGCAACTGACGGTGGCGGGGCAGACGACGCTAGGGTCGGCGATGCTGGGCGCGGCCGGGCTGGCGCTGCTGTGGATGATCTTCTTGCCGGGGAGGCGGTAAGCCTTCGGCAGAGAGTAAAGAAAGAGAAAGAGAAAAAGGTAAGTACACCCCTGCGAATTGTCGACGGGCCGAGGTGTAGCGAGCAGGAGACGTTCTACCTATTCGCACAACGCAAACGGCCGCCGGTGGCAAGTGCCACACTCGGCGGCCGTTTAGATTCCTAACCCAAACGAGCGGCGAACGACTACGCTTTGGTGTCGGCGGCGGGCGGCTCGGTGCGGCGCAGGGCCGATAGGTAGAGGCCGAGATTTCTCACCCCCCACGAGGTTGCGAGAGGTCCAATGCCATGAGGGGGGCTTCGAAATGACAAGTCCGGCGGGACGGTGCCGGCGGGCGGCGGTTTGGGCCGAGTGGGCGGGGCAGCGCTAGGCGCGGGACAGGCATACGATAAACGGCCGCCGGTGGCAGATGCCACATTCGGCGGCCGTTTAGATTCCTAACCCAAACGAGCGGCGCGACTAGGCCTTGGTGTCGGCGGCGGGCGGCTCGGTGCGGCGCAGGGCGGCGTCGATGAAGCTGCGGGCGGCCAGCAGCATTTCGCGGCGGGCGGCGCGGCGGTGCTCCAAGAAGCCGGGCGGGAGCAGGGCCTCGACGCTCTGGCGCATTTCGTGGCGGGCGGCCTGCATGTGCTTCCGGGTCTCCTCGGGCAACAGATGCTTGAGCGGATGCGGCATGTGCGGGGTGTGGGTAGTATCAGTCGTCATAGGTCACCTGGAACGGCGCGGATGTTGGCGGCTGGGCCGCAGGACCGGTGAGCAACATTATAGGCGGCCAGCCTAAGTCCGGGGCGTCTCAAGCTAATTATAGCACCGGCCGCGGGTGGCGGCGGCCAGCACCTCAGCCGGCGCGCGCCACGGGCTGAGTGGCGTCGAGCAGGATGACAGGGTTGCGGCTGGGGTCTTGCACGGCCACGCCCAGCGGGTGCGGCGTGGTGGCGACACCCAACGCTTGGGCGTGGGCGACCACGCGCTCCAGCTCGGCGGCAGAGGGCAGGCCAAAGGCGATGTAGCGCAGGCCCAGCGCTCCGGCCGGCGGCGGCGGTGCGCCTTCGCCCACCCAGGTGTTGTAGCCGACGTGGTGGTGGTAGCGCCCGGCCGAGACCATGCCCATGCGGAACTCAGCGGCGTAGCCCATATCGTCGAAGCCGAGCAGGTCGTGGTAGAAGTGGCGGGTCTGTTCCAGGTCGGCCACGTAGAGATGGAAGTGGCCGATCGTGGTGTTGGGCGGCATGGGCTGGTCGAGCTGGTCGGCGTCGGTCAGGTGGCTGAAGAGGGCGTCGAGGTCGAGCGGGTCGCGGCCGGTGCTGGGCTGGCCGTCGACGCGTTGGATGGTGGCCTGGCCGTTGGCGAAGCCCATGGTACCGTCCTCGGGCGACTCGGTGTACAGCTCGATGTTGTTGCCCTCTGGGTCGTCGAGGTAGGTGGTCTTGGTGGCGACGTGGTCGGTGGGCGAGTTGGGGTATTTCAGCGTGAACAGGCGGGCGATGGCGCGGGCCAGCTCGCGGCGGTTGGGCAGCAAGATGGCGAAGTGATAGAGGCCGGTGACGCCCCGGTAGCGGCGGGCGGCCGGGTTGGCGGTGAGGCGCAGCAGGTCGACGCCGCCCGCGCCCAAGCCGGCGGTGGGGCCGGCTTGCCAGTGCACTTGCAGGCCGATGACGCGCTGATAGAATTCGAGCTGGCGGTCGAGGCGGGCGACGGTGAGATGGACGTGCGCCGGCCAGGTGGCCGGGTCGATGCGAAAGGGGGCAGTGGTTTCCACGAGTACGCTCCACGGGTTAGAGGTGGGTATTTTACTACCAGAAAGGCGTTAGCCACGCATGAGCACGAATTGGGGGGAGGGCGAGGTTCGGGTAACCAAGGTGAAGGGGCCATGACCGGCGGTTGGTGAGAGATGAAGGCAGAGGCGCGGGCGGGCACACGGCAGGGGAGACGAATTAGCACGAAGGGTTAGGACGTGATAGGGTACGGCATGGTCCGGCGACAGACGAGGCTCGGGCGAGAGTGGCCTTTGGCACGGGCATTGCAACGCAGAGGGTTCTGATGGCCCCTTACTATCATGTGCTCACGTTGGATGGCGGCGGGATTCGCGGGCTGCTGACGGCAATTCTGCTGCAGCGGCTGGAAGCGGCGCGGCCGGGCTTTTTGGCCCAGGTGGATTTGTATGCCGGCACGTCGACCGGCGGGATTTTGGCGCTGGGGCTGGCGGCGGGGCGCACCCCAGCCGAAGCGCGGGAGTTATATGAGGAACAGGGCAAGGTGGTGTTTGCCGACTCGCCCTTCGACAACTGGAAAGACCTGGGCCATTCGCTCGGCGCGCAGTACAGCAACGGGCCGCTGAAGCAAGTGCTGACGGCGCAGTTCGGCGATATGCGGCTGGGCGACCTGCCGCACAAGGTCCTTATCTCCGCCTTCGACCTGGACAACGGCCCCGACCACCCCGCCCCGCTGCGCACCTGGAAACCCAAGTTCTTCCATAACTATCCGGGGCCGGGGTCAGACGTGGACGAGCGCGTGGTGGATGTGGCCCTGCGGACCAGCGCCGCACCGTCGTACTTTCCGCTGTACCAGGGCTACATCGACGGCGGCGTGGTGGCGGGCAACCCGAGCATGGCGGCGCTGGCGCAGGCGCTGGAGCCGACCACCGGCCGGCAGGCGCAGAGCGACGTGACGCTGCTGTCGGTGGGCACCGGGCGCAACAACCGCTACCTGGGCGCGCTGGATAACGACTGGGGCTGGCTGCAATGGGCGCCGCACATCATCGACATCATGCTCGACGGCAACAGCGGCGTGGCCGACTACGAATGCCGCCAACTGCTGGGCGAGCGCTACCACCGGCTGAACCCGCTGCTGCCGGAGCGCATCAATCTGGACGACATTAGCAAGATCCCGCGCCTGGCCGAGATTGCGACCCGCGTGACGCTGGAACCGACCCTCGACTGGCTGCACCCGGAGCCGGAACCCCGCACGACGCCCCGCCGCTTCCCCGGCTGGTTGTAGTATCATCCGGGGCGAGGAGAGTCCCCATGACAGACAACACCGAAGCGTTTTGGAGCGCCGTGAAGGCTGGCGACGCGGCCCAGGTGCAGGCGCTGCTGACAGCCGAGCCGGCGCTGGCCGCCGCGCGCACGGCGGAGGGTGTATCGGCGGTGCTGCTGGCGGTGTATTACGGCCACGCGCCGGTGGGCGAGCTGGTGCTGGCGGTGCGCCCCAACAGTGCTTGGGCAGGTGGGCCGGCCGACGTGTTTGAGGCGGCGGCGCTGGGTCACGCGGCGCAGGTGGCGGCCCTACTGGCGGCCGACCCCGCGCTGACCAATGCCTTTGCCCAAGACGGCTTCACGCCGCTGGGGCTGGCGGCCTACTTTGGGCATCCGGCGGTGGTTGAGGCGCTGTTGGCGCAGGGGGCTGACCCGAACCTGGCGGCGCGCAACGCCATGCAGGTGCGCCCGCTGCACAGCGCTGTCGCCAACCGCGACGCCGCCACGGCCCACGCGCTGGCGGAGACGCTGCTGCGGCACGGGGCGGAGGCCAACGCCCAGCAGGAGGGCGGCTACACGGCTCTGCACGAGGCCGCCTTTCACGGCGAGGCGGCGCTGGCCCGGCTGCTGCTGAGCCACGGCGCCGACCCGCAGGTGAAAACCAGCGACGGCCTCACGGCGCTAGACCTGGCCGAGAAACACGGCCACGCCGAGGTGGCGGCGCTGCTGCGGACGGCCTGAGCGGCGGCGGGCAAGCGCCCGGCTTGCGTCTTGCGTTGGCGGGCGGATTCGCTATACTCTAGCGCGTAACCTGACATTGACATTCCCCGGTTAGCCAGCGGAAGGAGATCGGCCTTATGTTTCAAGCACGACCCGTGAGTCTCAAAACCGAGGTTTGGGAACGGATCGACACCTACCTCAACGACTATTCGGCCACGCACCCAGGCTTCCTGCCGAACCGCGCGGCCTTCATTGAGGAGGCCATTGTGGCCTACCTCGACCTGAAAGAAGGTGGGGGCACCCCGGCCGAGGAAGAACCTACGGAAGATCTCGAATTGGATTTGGACCTGGACCTCGACGCCGAAAGCACTGACGAAGAGACGACGGACGACGCCGAAACCGAAGAGACCACTGAAGATGACGAGCTGGACCTCGATCTCGACATGGATGACGAAGAGACCAGCGAAGAAGAGACCACTGAAGAGGATGAAGAGTTAGACCTCGGCCTCGACGACGACGAAGACGCTGAGGCCGAACCGGAAGAAGAAGTCGAAGCCGAGCCAGAGGAAGAGCCGGAAGAGGAAGTGAAGCCCAAGAAGAGGGGCAAGAAGGCGGCCGAGCCGCCGCCCGAGCCGCCCCCGCCGCCTCCGGCCAAGAAGAAGCGCAAAGGCTAGCGGCCGCAGCGCCACCAGCGTATGAACGCGGCGGCAGCCAGGACAATTCACTGGCTGCCGCCGTTTGCGTCTGAGCAATAGCGCCGTGAGGCAACTTTGATGGCCGCCAGCAACGTTCCTTCCATTGATTTGGGGCCGTTCCGCAGCGGCGGCGCGGCCGAGCAGGCGCGCGTGGCGGCGCAGGTGGCCGAGGCTTGTGAGACCATTGGGTTCCTCACGGTGGTGGGGCATGGCGTGCCGGACGAGGTGCTGGGCCGGGCCGGCACGACGGCGCGGGCGTTCTTTGACCTGCCGGACGCAGAGAAGCGGCGGCTGGCGCTGACGCCGAGCGGCGTGGGCTACAGCCCGCTGAAGGGCGAGCGCCTGGCGGCCAGCCTGGGGCAGGCGACCCCGGCCGACCTGAAAGAGTCATTGAACATCGGCGCGGACTTCGCGCACAATCAGTGGCCGAGCGCGCCCGCCGAGCTGCGCCCGGCGCTGGAAGCGTACTTCACGGCCATGAACGGGCTGGCGGCCGACCTGCTGCGGGTGTTTGCGGCGGCGCTGGCCCTGCCCCACGACTACTTCGCCGACAAGATCGACCGGGCCGCGTCGTTCTTGCGGGTGATCAATTACCCCGCGCCGGCCACGCCGCCCGAGCCGGGGCAACTGCGGGCCGGGGCGCACACCGACTACGGCACATTGACGATCTTGCGGGCCGAGAATGTGGCGGGCGGCTTGCAGGTGCGCGCCCACAGCGGCGCGTGGGTAGAGGTGGCCGCGCCGCCGGAGGCAGTAGTGGTTAACCTGGGCGACATGATGATGCGCTGGACCAACGACCGCTGGGCCTCGACGCTGCACCGGGTGGTGAACCCGCCGCTGGCGGCCGGGGCGGCGAGCCGGCGGCAGAGCCTGGCGTTCTTTCACAACCCCAACCCCGACGCGGTGATTGCCTGCCTGCCCGGCTGCTGCGACGCCGCGCACCCGGCGCGCTATGCCCCGATTGCGGCGGGGGCGTTCATCGCCGAGAAGGCGGCCAAGGCGTACGGCGGGTAGGTGTGAGCGGGCGGCTGGGCGCAGGGCGCAATTGGTTTGGGCGGCAATCGGGAGTACACTGGGCGTAATTCGACGCTGTGGGTGAAAAACGGCATGCTCAGCGCACCGCTGCGCCTGATGGTATCCGTCGGCTTGCAGGAGGCGGCTTCAACCGAAGCGCGCGACGACGCGGCACGCCTGCTGCGGCGCGAGTTGGCAGACGCCGGCGTGGGCGAGGTGGCGCTGGCCCGCGCCGGCGACGTGCCGCCGGGCGTCAAATCGGCTGAGAACTTCCTCTTTGGCGCGCTGGTGTTGAGCGTGCTGCCGGGCGCGCTGACAACGCTGCTGGCAGTCAGCAGAGATTGGGCTAGCCGGCGCGCGGGCCGCACCCTGACGTTCAGCTACGGCGACGGCGACCAACGGTTTGAGTTTCAGTACGACCCCGCCCAGACCGACCTCAACCAATTGGTGACGCAACTGCTCCAGGCCCAAACCGCGGCCAACCAACTGACGCTGGGGGCCGGCAGCCAGGTGGGCGGCGATGTGGTCGGCGGCGACAAGGTGAGCCACAGCACCGTTGGCGGCGACAGCGTGGGGCGCGACAAGATCACGCACATCCACGCTGCGCCCGGCGCGACCGTCATCCTCGGCAGCCGGCCGGTGGATGAAGCGCCCGCCAACCCACCGCCCGACCACGCCGCGCCCACCGCCGCCTGAGCGCCGCCACCATGCCACGCAAAACCGCCCTCATCATCGGCAACAGCACTTACCAAGACCCGGCTCTGGCGCAGCTCAAAGCGCCGGATGCCGACGTGCGCGGCTTGTCGGAACTGCTGAGCCACCCGGACGTGGGGCAGTTTGACGAGGTGGTGCCGCTGGTCAATGCCTCCGAAGCCAAAACGCGCCTCGCCATCGCCACCTTTTTTGCGCGGGCCAAGCCCGACGACATGCTGCTGCTGTACTTTTCGGGCCACGGCGTGCTCGATGACAAGGGCCGGCTGTACCTGGCCGCGCACGACACGCAGCGCGATCTGCCGCAGGCCACGGCCATCTCGGCGGCCTTTGTGACCGACGCGATGGATAGCAGCAGCTCGCGGCGGCAGGTGCTGATTCTCGACTGCTGCCACAGCGGCGCGTTCGCGCGCGGGGCGCGGGGGGCCGGCGAGGCCAAGGCGATTACGGCGGCCACGTTTGAGGGCGCGGGCTACGGGCGCGCTGTATTGACCGCCACCGACGCTACCCAGTACGCCTGGGAGGGCGAGGCGGTGATGGGGTCGGCGGAGAACTCGGTGTTCACCCACTGCGTGATCGAAGGCCTGAGGACCGGCGCGGCCGACACCAACCAGGACGGCGAGATCACGCTGGAAGAGTTGTACACCTATGTGTACGGCGAGGTAGTGAAGCGCACGCCCAAGCAGACGCCGCGCAAGTGGTCGTACAACCAGGAGGGCGAGTTCGTCATCGCGCGCAACCCGCACCCGCTGACGCCGCCGGCCACGCCCCTGCCCGATGACTTGCAGCGCAGCGTGGACGATCTGCGGCCGTGGGTGCGCGAAGGGGCGCTGTTGGAACTGGAGCGCCTGCTGTTCGGCAGCGCGCCCGGCCTGGCGGCGGCGGCCCACACGGCGCTGCAAAAGCTGAAGGACGACGACAGCCGGCGCATTTCGGTGAACGCCATTAACTTGCTGGCGCGCTTTGACACGGCGCAGGCGGCTCTAGAGGCCGCCCGTCAGGCGGCGCGGGTGGCGCGCGAGCAGCCGGCGCAAGCTGAGCGTGACCAACTGGCGCAGGTGGAACGCGACCGGCTCGCGCAAATTGAACGTGACAAACAGGCAAAGGCCGAGCGCGAGCGACTGGCACAGGTTGAACGTGAGCGGCTGGCACAGATTGAGCGTGACCGGCTGGCGCAGGTCGAGCGCGAGCAGCAAGTGATTGCTGAACGCGAGCGGAGAATCCAGGCGCGGCTGGCCGAGCGGCAACGGGTTGAGCGCGAGCAGCAGGCGCAAGCCGAACAGGCCGAGCGAGACCGACTGGCAAAGGCCGAGCGCGAGCAGCAGGCGCAAGCGGCTATTGCCGCGCGCGCGCAACCAGCCCTAGCCGCCCCACCCAACCCGCCGCCTAAGCCGCCCGCGCCCCGCGCCGCCGACTCCACCGCGCCGCTAGCGGGGGTGCGCCAGCCGACCCTGCCGCCAACGGCAGCGACCGCCTCAATGACGGGTGGGCTGGGGCAACTGCTGGCGGCCCGATGGCTGCCGGTGGCGATCATGGGCCTCGGCTGGGCGCTGAGCCGAGGGCTGGCACAAGCCATCTTCCCGAACAGCAGCTATCCCGACCGCCTGCCCTGGCTGATTAACTGGCTGGTGGGCGGCGTGGCGGGCGGCTATTTGACCGGGCTGGCCATGGCGCAGATGGAGCCGAACTGGCAAGGCCGGCACACGTGGCGCGTTGCCGCCGCCTGGGGCGTGGCCTGGTTATGCGGCTTCGTCATGATCCAGGCGGTGCGCCAGTACGTGGCGGACCAGGATTTTGACCTGCCCCCTTACGAACTGTTGGGCCTGCCGCTGATGGCCGTAGCCGGAGCGCTGGGGGGCCACCGGCTGGGCGGGGTGTGGCGCGAGGCGCGGCCGGCGCTGAACCGCCAGGACATTGGCCGGCTGACCTGGGGCTGGGGGCTGAGCTGGCTGCTGTGCGCGGTAATTGTGGCGCTAACGCCAAGCGCTGGGTGGGTGGTCGCCTGGAGCCTGGGCGGGCTGGCGGCGGGTGCGGCCGGCGGCGCGGTCACGCGCTGGGTGGCCGGCACCGTGCGCCTACGGCCGGACATGCCTCCGGCGCAGGTGAAAGGGGCGGCGCAACTGCGGCTCACCCCGCGCGCCCGGGCGGCGGCGGTGGCGATCATGGCAGGGGGCTGGGGGCTGGGCTGGCTGGTCGGCGGTGGGGGCTACGCCGCGCTGGTGGAGCTGGGCCTCAAGAATTTCGCCTACGGTTTGGTGCGCCCGCTTGAGTTCGTGAGTTCGCTGATCACGGGCTTGCTCGGCAGCTGGCTCACAGTGGCGGCGGTGCGGCGCGTGGCCCCGGGCATCGACCAGCCCCAAGCACGCCGCCTCATTGGCGTCTGGACGGCAAGTTTCGCTTTTGGCGCCATGCTCACGCTGGTAATCTGGAACGTTTTGGATGAAAACAACTGGGACTGGGGGGAATACCTGCCCAGCATACTCAGCCTGGCGCTGGCCGGCGCGGTGGGCGGCTATGGCCTGGCGCAATGGTGGGAAAGCGGGTACGGCGCATTAAGCGGGCACGGCCGGCTGATGGTCGCCGGCGCCTGGGCTGGCGCGATTAGCCTGAGTTATCCAATCATCCATTTGGTGTTGCTATCCACCTTTTCGCTCGGGGTGATGGGCTGGGGCATCGCTGGTTTGCTGGCGGGCGCGTTGGGGGGCGCGGCCACCCTGTGGGTGTTCAGCCGGTCCACCGTGCCGCCCGCGCCGTAAGCCGGCGCCTGGTCCATCGCAAAGGTCGGTGAGTCGGCGGCATGGCGGTCCTTCCGTTTTTGGTAGCGGCGTGGCTGGTGGGGGTGGGCGTGGCGGCGCAATTGGGCCAGCCGGCCTGGGCGTGGCTGAGCTTCGCTGGGCTGGCGCTCGTGGCGCTGGGGCTGTGGTGGCCCAAAGTGCGTTGGCGCTGGGTGTTGGCCGGGCTGGTGGCCGTGGGGCTCGGCGCGGCCCGCTACGCCGCCGCGCAGCCGCCGTGGGGGGCCGCCGATTTCGTCGCCACCTACAACGACAGCGGCGCGGTGACGCTGGAAGGCGTGATCGACGGCGAGGTGGTGCTGACCGACACCGGGGCTAAGCTGCGGCTGCGGGCCGAGCGCCTGTGGCTGGCGGAGGCCGCCGAAGCGATGGCGGTGACCAGCTGGGTGCAGGTGCCGGCCCCGCGCTACGCCGCCGACCGCCGCACGCACACCGGCGCGGCTGAGTACGCCTATGGCGACCGACTGCGCCTCACCGGTCCACTGCAAACCCCGCCCATCTTCGACAGCTTTTCCTACCGCGACTACCTGGCCGGGCAAGGCATCTACACGCTGGCGCGGCCGACCGCGATCAAGTTCATCACAGCGGGCCACGGCCAGCCGATGTGGGCGGCGCTGTATGCGTTCAAGATGCGGGCGCTGGCCACGCTGGCGCAGATCTTCCCCGAACCGCACGCCGCGCTGCTGGCCGGCATCCTGCTGGGCGCGGAAAGCGGCATCCCCGACGAACTCAATACGGCCTTTCAGCGCACCGGCACGTCGCACATCGTGGCGATCTCGGGCTTCAACATCGCCATCTTGGCGGGGATTGTGGCGGCGCTGATGCGGCGGCTGGCCGGGCCGCAGCGCGGGCTGTGGCTCACGCTGGGCGTGATCGTGCTGTACACCGTGTTGGTGGGCGCGAGCGCCTCGGTGGTGCGGGCGGCCATCATGGGCGGCCTGGCGCTGATGGCGCAGCGGCTGGGGCGCTCGGCGCAGGGGCTGGGCGGGCTGGCGCTGGCGGCGTGGCTGATGACGCTGCACAATCCGCTGGTGCTGTGGGACGTGGGCTTTCAACTGAGCGCCGTCGCGACGCTGGGGCTGGTGCTGTACGCCGACCGGCTGGAGGCGGCGTTCACGCGGCTGGCGGCGCGCCGGCTGAACCCCAGCCGCGCCAAGCAGGCCGCCGCGCTGGCCGCCGAATTGCTGCTGCTGACGCTGGCGGCGCAGATCACCACCCTGCCCCTCCTCATCTATCACTTCCAACAGCTCTCAATCATCTCATTGCTCGCCAACCTGCTGGTGCTGCCGGTGCAGCCGTTGGTGATGGTGAGCGGCGGCGTGGCGCTGGCGCTCGGGCTGGTGTGGCCGCCGCTGGGCCAGGTGGCGGCGTGGCTGGCATGGCCGGCGGTAGCCTATACCATTCGCATGGTGGCGGTGCTGGGCGGGCTGCCCGGGGCCGCGCTGGCCCTGGGCGCCACGGCCCCGGCGCTGCTGGCGCTGACCTATCTGCTGTTGTTCGGCGGCACGTGGCTGATGAGCAAGCCGCCCGCGCAGCAGCCCACATGGTGGACCGGGCTGGCCCCGCAGCGCACGGCTTTGGGCGGGCTGGCGCTGTTGAGCGTGACGACGGTGTTGGCGTGGAGTTGGTACTTCAGCCTGCCCCCGGCCGATGGCCGCCTGCGGGTGAC
>JAYUUW010000893.1:0-5693 GCA_043754665.1 Anaerolineales bacterium
GCTCAAAGAACCGCCCGCCGGCTACCACCTGGACATAGACTTGTCCGACTCATCCGACTACCCAATCTCAGCGTCACCCGACCAGTAGCCTCAAGTCACCCTTTAGACCCCCCAGACCCTTTATACCCTTCAGACGCCGAGGCCCTTATGCTCAACACCTTCCGCCGCTCCTTCCTCCCCGCCGCCTGGCTCGGTTGGCAAGTCGAATCCAACTGGACCGACCCATTCCTCTTCATTAGCTTCTCCATATTAAAACCCGTGGCCAGCGTGCTGATCCTGGTCTTCATGTATAAGGCCGTGTCAACCACTGGCACAGGCGACCCGATCTACGCCTACATCTACCTCGGCAACACGTTCTACATCTACGTGGGCGCGGTGATGGCCGGGGCGTCGTTCAGCATCCTCGACGACCGCGAGCGCTACCGCACGCTGAAGTATCTGTACGTCGCGCCGATCAATATTCCGCTGTACTTGTTTGGGCGGGCCGTAGCGCGCTTCATTACCGGCAGCCTGGCCGTGGTGGTCACGCTGGCGGCGGGGGTGCTGTTCTTCGGGGTGCCGGTCGATCTGGCGCGCGTGGACTGGCCGCTGTTCTTCGCGGCGCTGGCGCTGGGCATCCTCTGCCTGGCCTTCATGGGCATCATCATCGGCGGCTGGACCATGACCATCCGCAATGAGCCGTGGTTCGTGGGCGACGGCGTGGCGGCGGCGCTCTATCTCTTCAGCGGCGCGATCTTTCCCATCACCATCCTACCCGCCTGGCTCCAGCCGCTCGGCTTCGCGCTGCCCATGACCTACTGGCTCGAACTGCTGCGCCGCGCCCTGCTCGGGCCGGGGGCCGCCGCCTTCCCCACCCTGGCGGCCTTCTCCAACGGGCAGTTGTTCGGCATCCTGGGCGGCATCACCCTGGCGTTTGCGCTGCTCAGCGGCGTGGCCTTCCGCTACTTCGAGCGCCGCGCCCGCGAGCTCGGCCTGATCGACGCGGTCAGCAACTTCTAGGGCAGGTTGCAGGTGCAGGGATGGCATTGTGTTGATAGCGAGCGCCGGGCGCAAAATCCCCCGCACAAACCGCGGGGGCAGGCTTGCGCCCCTACGCGAGGCTGCGCGCAGGCTGGCGATTGGGAGACGGCGTACAGCCGATAACAGACCGTGTTGCCCGCCCTACGGCAGCGCCGCCAGCAGCCCGACCGTCGCCACCACCACCTGCGCCTGCTGGGCCTCGGGCGTAATCGTCGCCACGTTGTCGCCGGCCTGCGGGCCATAGCGCCCAAACCCGGCATGGTTGCCGCCCTCAATCGCCACATACACCGTGTCAGCCGGCAGCAACGCCCGCGACGGCGCAATCGCCTCCGGCCCGGCCAGCCCGTCGCGCGTGCCGTAAATCGAAATCACCTGAAGTGCCCGCTGCGAGAGGTCGTCGCTGGCCGGCGGGTAGGCCGCCCACAGCACCAGCCCGTCCACCGCGTCAGGGTGCTTGTAGGCAAAGTCCGCCGCGAACGCGCCGCCCAGCGAGTGCCCGCCCACCGCCCAGCGCGTCACCTGCGGATACGCCGCGATCACATCACGGGCGGCGTTGGAGCCAAACACCGCCAGCCGCAGCGGCATCGGCACAATCACCACCAGATAACCCTCGGCCGCAATCGCGTGGGCCATGCCGGCATACGCCCCCGCCGCCACGCGCCCGCCGGGGTAAAGCACCAACCCGGTCACCGGCGCCGCGTCGGTGGGCGTGAACACCAGCCAGCGCCCACTGCCGACCGTCTCGACCGTCACCGCCGCATCGCTCTGCAGCGCGGCCACCGCCGCCGGCTCGGGGCCGGGGCCGGTCAGCGCCCACGCCGTAAAGCCGAGCATCGCCAAGACTAACCCTGCTACCACGATCAGCAGCAGCCGGGTAATCAAACCACTTCGTTTTGACATCATGATTTCCTAGTCGAGCGCGGCCATCGCCTGCGCCAGTTCGCGAAACAACTGCGCCAGCGCGTCGAGCTGATAGTGCGCGTTGAGGCCGCTGGGGTTGGGCAGCACCCACACCACTGCCCCGCCCAACGGCTCCGGCTGGCGGCCCAGCACCGCCTTGCGCTGGCCGAACGCGCCGCGATAGGCCGTCACGCCCAGCACCGCCAGGCAGCGCGGCGCATAGTGCGCCACCCGCTCGCGCAGCAGCCGGCCGCCCGCCACGAGTTCCTCCGGCCGCAGTTGGTCGGCCGTGGCCGTGGCCCGCGCCACGATGTTGGTGATGCCGTAGCCCAGCGGCAGCAGGGCGCGCTCGTCGTACGGCGAGAACAGGCGCGGCGTGATCCCGGCCGCGTGCAGCGTGGGCCAAAAGCGGTTGCCTGGCCGCCCAAAGTGGTGGCCGATGGCCGCCGTGTACAGGCCGGGGTTGATGCCGCAGAACAGCACCCGCAGCCCCGGCGCGATCACGTCCGGCACGGTCAACGCGGCGGCGGCGTCTAGCTCGGCCCGCGTGGGCTTGCGCGTCGGGGGAATGCGATCAGGCATACGGACTCCTCCAAACACAAACGCCTGGAGCGCACCCATCGCGCCCCAGGCGTCTATTCTACCAATACCCCGTTCCCCGCCTATTCGTGCAAATTCGTCCCCCCCATTCGTGCTAATTCGTGGCCAATGCTTTTACGCCCGCTCGAACTCCAGCGGCGCGCCGATGCGAAAGGTGTGGCCGTCCAAATCTAGCACGCGCATTTCAATCATGCCCCACGGCTTCTCGGTCGGCGGCTCGACAATCCGCGCCCCGCTGGCCGTGTACTCGGCGTGCAGCTTTTCCAATTCGGCCCGCGACTCTAAATCCAGGTAGAGCCACATGCCCGGCCCGCCCTGCTCGCCCTGCGCCATGAACAACACCACATGCCCGCGCTTCACCTGGGCAAACGTCGGCGCCGCGCCGCCCGCAAACTGCCGCGTGGGCGACCAGGCCGAGATCAGGCTAAAGTGCAGTTGCTCGGTGTAATACCCCAGGCTGGCCGGCACGTCGGCCACATTCAAAATCGGCCGCCCGCCGATGAACTCCACCTGGTTCGGGTCAACTTCCGGGTGGGGGTGGCCGTGCGGGTGCGCATGCGGATGCTCGTGGTCGTGTGGGTGATCGTGATCGTGAGCCATAAGCGGTCTACCGTCCTTTCATATCAGCGCCAGGCGGGCATTGTAACATTACTGGTTGCCGCCCACCGCTTACGCCCCGCCTGTGCGCCGCTTGGCCGCCGCCCGGTTGACACCGCCACCCCGCAGCCGCATGCTTAGTTCATGCATCGCAAACTGCTCCTCACCGTAACTGTGCTTAGCTTGCTCTGTGCCTTGAGCCTGGCCGCCTACGCCCTCACTCGCCCGCTGGCGCTGAACACCGTATTGGGCTACTACGTCGCGCATACCGAGGTGGCGCAGGATGCCTGCCTGGCAGAAGGCAGCCTTGTGGCCGGCACCTACAATCCCTATCGGATACACCCGCTACCGCGTGGCTTTGTGATCTTCTACAGTGTGGAGTGTGATGTGCCGCGCCAGCCGGCCCGAGCCTTCGATGGACAGCGCGCATACATTGTGGATAGCCTTAGTTGGAACGCTTTCGGGCGCGGTTTGGGTACCAATCTCTCCGTATCCGGCGGCGCGCTGGTCACCTACCAAATTGAAGGCTGGTTCGATCAGGAGCTTCCAACCTATCGCGCTGTCTCCGGCCAGGTCTTCACCAACACTGTCCAAACTGTCGTCGTCACCTTCGCCAACGGCGAAGCCAAGCGTGAGACGCCGGTTGGCGGGCACTTCGCCGCCCTCATCCCTGAAACTGTCATGGCCTGCGAACTACAACTGCTCGACGCGCAGGGCAGCATGATCCAGCGCTACGACCTCGCTCTCCCGCCGCCCATCCCCGCCAGCTTCGGCACCTGCCCGCCCTAGCTATCCCGCCGCACGATGCCGGCCTGCCACGCGAACACCGCCGCCTGGGTGCGGTCAACCAGGTGCAGCTTGTTGAGGATATTGGAGATGTGGCTCTTCACCGTCTTCTCGCCGATCACCAGCGTCTCGGCGATGGCGCGGTTGTTCTGCCCGACCGCCACCAGCCGCAGCACCTCCAGCTCGCGCTCGGTCAACTCCTGAAACGGATTGACCCCCTCGCTCCGCGCCCCGGCCAACTCCTGCACCAGCCGCGCCGCCACGCGCGGGTGCAGCACCGCCTCGCCCGCCTGCGCCCGCCGCACGGCCTCGGCCAACTCGTCCGGGTCAATGTCCTTGAGCACGTAGCTCAGCGCCCCCGCGCGGATGGCCGGGAAGATGTGCTCGTCGTCGTGATACGAGGTGAGCACAATCACCTGCGTGCGCGGGCTGGCCTTCTTCACCGCCCGCGTCGCCGCCACGCCGTCTATCCCCGGCATGATGAGGTCCATCAGCACCACATCCGGGGCCAGCCGCTGCGCCAGCGTCACCGCCTCCGCGCCCGTGGCCGCCTCGCCCACCACCTCAATATCCGGCAGCGTGCTGAAGTACGCCTTCAGCCCCAGCCGCACCATGCTGTGATCGTCCACCAGCAGCACCGAAATTTTGTCAGCCATGCGTCACTGCCTTCCCTACGCCCCAGCCGCCAGACTCATCAGCCCGAGCAGCGCCGCATACGCCGCCCCGCCCAGCGCCGCCGCCGGCACCAATGCCGCCAGCGCCCACAGCCGGTCGCCGGCCGAGCGGCCGACCACCAACGGCGCCGCTACCCCCGCCGTAATCAGCGGCCAGCCCACGCTCAAATGCGGGTTGACCAGCAGGGTATAGGCCCCCTCCGCGATAAAGACACCGCCGAGCAGCGCCAACGCCAGCACCCGGCGCGGGCGGTGTACGTCGCGCCACCAGCGGCCGGCCAGACCGAACACCGGCCCGCCCACCAGCGCCACCCCGGCCCAATAGCCGATGTAGACCCACGCATAGGCCACGCCCCCCAGCGTGCCGCTGACGAAGTACCCGACCAGGCAGCCGGCCAACGTGGCCAGCCCCGCCACCGCCGCCCAGCGTTGCGACCCCACCAACGCGCCCATGAAAAACGTCGGCACCAGCCACACCGCCCCGGAATTGCCCAGGTAATACCAGTCGCCGGGCAGCCGGCCCTGCACCAGGAAGCTTACCACACCGGTCCCCAGACCGACACTCGCCACAAGCGCGGCAATCTTCCACGCCTGCCCACCGGGCGCAGACACCGTGTTTGCTGAGGTCTTAACCGTTACCACTTTCGCTCCTCATTCACCACCCCTTGGTTCGTAGCTGGCGACGGCCTTCCGCCGCCGCGCCCTATCAGTGTCTGCGAGCGCAGCGAGCGTTAGCGCCCATCACCTCCGGCGGCCCCGAACTATCGTGTTGGTTGATGGAACCCGCTAGATAAGGCACGTGCGCGTCGTCAGTCAGGCGCATGGACTGCTAACCTTGTCAGGCTTTTGTCCCCCTGCCCTTGCCCCCGTTCGGGGGCGAGGGATAGGGGGACGACAGGGGGTAGGGAGTGGGGGCTAAAAACTGCCCCTCGGAACAAACTCGGTCTGCGGCAATGGGCTTTACGCCTTATAGCCGCTTCCTGATTGAACTACGTCGTTCAATTAGTAGCGAGCGCCGGGCGTTCATTATGTTGCGTCCGGTAAAGTCGTACCGGGGCTAGCGCTGGTTGTCCGGTAAAGTCGTACCGGACCAGGCTTCAAACAGTTGGTTCATGC
>JAYUUW010000894.1:0-2597 GCA_043754665.1 Anaerolineales bacterium
GTGGGGCGCGGCTTCTTGCTCTCGTGGAACATCGGCACCGGCGTCGGCAGGGGGGCCGGGGCGGGCGCGGCCACGACGGCGGCAGGCGCTTCCTTGGCCTTGGCGGTGGCATGCGTCTCCAGCACCACCTTGTCGCGGCTGCCGGTCACATAGACTGTCATGCCCTTGCAGCCCAGCTCCCAGGCCAGCAGGTAGGCTTGGGCCACATCGGCCTCGGTGGCGCCCTCGGGGAAGTTGCAGGTCTTGCTCAAGCTGTTATCCACAAAGCGCTGGATGGCGGCCTGCATGCGCACGTGCTCGTCGGCGGTGATGTCGGCCGACACCACAAAGGCGTGGCGCACGGCGGCCGGCACCTCGGCGATGTCCTGGCAGGAGCCCTGGACCAGCACCTGCTCGACGATGCGGGCGCGGGTGGCTTCATCCACGCCGGCGTCGACCAGCGCGCGCTCGAACAGCGGGCTGGTGTAGGTCAACTGCAGGTCGGTGCCCCGGTCGTTCACGTGGCGGATGTAGGCCAGCGCGAACACCGGCTCGCAGCCGTAGCTCTCGCAGCCGGCCACGGTGGCGATGGTGCCGGTGGGGGCCACGGTGGTCTGGCAAGCATTGCGGATGCCGTGCGTGCGGATGCCGTCGGCTACGATCTGCCAGTCGATGGCCGGGCGGCCGTAATTGGACTCGTAGATCATCGGCGCGGTCGGCGGCACCCATTGGGGGTTGGCCGGGTCGTACAGGCTGCCGGCAAAAGCCTCAAACCGGCCGCGCGTGCGGGCCAGTTCGACGCTGGTGAGCATGCAGTGGTAGCGCACGAATTCCATGATCTGCGCCGAGAACGATTGGGCCTCGGCCGAGCCATAGCGGATGCCGGCGTGGTACATCAGGTCGCCCAGGCCCATGATGCCCAGGCCAATGCGGCGGGCGGCCATGGCGGCCTTGCGCAACTGCGGTACGGCCGGCACATAGGCGTTGGCCGTCACCACATCGTCTAAGAAGCGGGTCGAGAGCACGGTGCTCTCGCGCAGCTTCTCCCAATCGACCGTGCCGTTCGGGCCGGCGTGCTGGGCCAGGTTGATCGAGCCCAGGCAGCAGTTTTCAAACGGGCCTAAAAATTGCTCGCCGCAATTGTGCACGGTCAGGCCGTTGGCCGTAAACGCGTGCGTCAGCGGCTGGTGCAGGTCATAGACCGGCTCGCGGCCGTCCGGCTCCACGGCCGCCACCGTGGCGGTGTAGCTCTCGCGGTACGGGCCGCGCACCAAGCGGCTGAGGTAATCGGCCAGCCGGCCCTGCTTAGCCGCGGTGAGGAAACCTACCTCCTCGGCGAAGCGCGGCAGGTTGTCGCGGCTGATGGCCAGGTCATGCTGGGGCTGATGGAAGTAGTCCTTCGTGCCGCCCCGGCCGTCGGGCATGGCCCGGTAGCCAGCCGCGCGCCGCTGTTCGTAGATGCGGCAGGCAATGCCAAAGTTCAGCAGCAGGCGCTGCACGTCCTTGAGCAGCGGCAAGTGGCTGGAGATTAGCCGCACGGTGCAGCCCTTCTCGCCGCCGTCGTTCACTGTGCCGTCGGCCGTGAACAGCGCCTGCAAGAAGCCGCGCTGCATAGCCTCGCTGCCCGTGAAGACCCCGGCCGGCACCTGGAACTTGTCTTCCACCAAGCCATACCCGGCCGCCCATACTCGCAGCCGCTCCGACTGCACCCGAGCTTCATCGCGGGCTAGAATTTGCGTCACGCCCACCGGGTAGGACCGGGGCTGCTGGGCCGGCCGGTCCACGAGGGCGGTGACAGCCTGGGCAAAACTGGGGGCCAACTCGCCCTTCTCTTCGCCAAAGAACGACAACACCGCGCGCACGGCGTTGACCGTGCCGTCGCCCACCAGCCAGCCGAGCACACGCCCGGCGTCCAGCGAGCCGGCCTGCCCGAAGCCGCCTTTGCGATTGAGCAGGTGCACCTTGTCGCCCGGCTGCAACTCACCCGCCGCCACCCAGCCGTGCGCCGTCATCACCTGGTGGTCGGCCGTCAGGCGCAGTTCGTAACCTTCGCGCGTCACCAGGCGGAACACATCTTTCACGCCGGTCGGGATGACGGCGGTAGCGGGCAGCAGCGTTTCGGTGCCGAAGCGGCCGTCCACGGCCACGCGCAGGGCGCGGCCTTCGGCGGCCAGCACATCGGCCCGGCGCAGCCCTTCTTCGGTATAAATGAGGGTGTCGCCGGTCACGCACGGGTTGGTCGCTTCGAGCTCGTACAGGTGCGGCACCGGGTTCTCGCGGTTGGCGGCGTCGAGGAACAGCACGCCCGGCTCGCCGTTGTGGTGCGCCTGGGCCACGATTTTGTTGAACAGATCGCGGGCGCGCACGGTCTTGTAGGTGCGAATGGGCACGCCCGCCCGCTCGGCCTGCTCCAGCGTGCCGTGGAAGGTGCGGTACTGCGGCGCCTTCACATCGGGGAAGCGCAAATCCCAATCGGCATCGGCCTGCACCGCGCGCATAAAAGAGTCGGTGATGCCGACCGAGATGTTGAAATTGGTGATGGCGTTCTCATCAATCTTACAGGTGATGAAATCTTCGATATCCGGATGGTCGCAGCGCAACACGGCCATATTGGCCCC
>JAYUUW010000895.1:0-3509 GCA_043754665.1 Anaerolineales bacterium
CCAATAAACCAAAGATTTCCAAGGTGAAGACCGTGCTGGCTCCGGAAGAACTGCAAGATCCTGATCGCTTGACGCCTCCGCCAATAGAGTAGCGAGTAGGGGCACAATGCGCATTCGCATCTTCTTGACTCTGGCTATGTTGTTGGTGGCTTGCTCCACTGCTGTGACAGCTCCGGTTATCACTATTCAGCCATCGGTATCGCCTGCATCGGCCACTGCACCGGAATTGCAACCAACGGTTGCCGCGCCCACTCCAACAGCCGTGTTTATTGACCTGCCTAACACCTTTGAGAAGATCAAGGGCGTGGGCGAAGTTCCATTGCCAGAGGATGACACACCCGGCCTATGGCGTCTGTACGACGAAGAAGCCCAGGTCGTGTGCTATCTCTTTGGGGCCAATCAACTCTCGTCTCGAACCAACGATCAATTTGGCTGGGTCTGGACGGGAATGAGCTGCTTGCCGGTGAGTCAAACGGCGTTAGGGCATTAGCAGGCAATGGCAGGGCGATGACAGCGCCTCGTAATATCATCGCCCTCGGCCGCGCCTACGTCCGCCTGATCGAATCGGCCAAGCTGATCGCCGGCTACACTGAGCCCGATGGTGAAGCGGAGCGGCTGCAGCAGCTCGCCAAGGACTACCAGGCCGGCCTGCGGCAACTGCTGGCCACCGTGTCACCGGAAGTGTCGGCGGAGATCCTGGCCGCCAGTGACAAGGTGCTGGGGCCGGTCCAGGATCACGGCCTGAACTAAGCGGTCCCGCTGAAAGTTGCGTGGTCCGCCTTCTGCCCCGCCTGAGCGGGGCTCTTTTTTCACCAGTGAGCAGAACGTATGTCTGAATTCAAGGTGGCTACTTGGGCGGCCGTCTCCAGTAAGGCGCAGGCCGGCGACGACAAGGTTTCGCTCGACGAGCAACTCACGCGTTGCCGGGCTATGTGTTTGGCGCGCGAATGGCAGATCGTGCTCGAGGTGGAGGTCCCGGGCCACTCGCGTGAATTCACCTCGCTCGACGCAGCGATCAGCGAAATCCCCGACCTTGGGCGCATTCTGGAGCTGGCCCGAGCTGGCCAAATCAATTTGCTGGTGTGTTTTGACCTCGACCGCTTCCGGGGTGTTCAGATGGCCGTGGTCAAAACCCTGGCCGCTTACGGAGCTCAGACCTATTCATTGAGCCAGCCGGTTGAGCCGGTGCCGCCAAAGGGCTTCATGTATTACACCAGCGAAACGCCGTACACCATGTCTACGCTCAGCAGCTATACCAGCGACGCCTCCCAGCGCGCGCTGCGCCGGCGTTGGGCGTTCGGCATGCCGCGACGTGTCTCAACCGCCGGACTGCACTTCAACAATCGCTTGCCCTTTGGCTACATAAAGCCGCCTGGGCGCGAGCTGGATACGAAGGTGGTCGGCATTCAGGTGGTGGCCGAATGTGCGCTGATCCTGGAAATGAAACGCCGCTATGAGGCTGGGGACTCGGGTGACGACATCGGAGAGTGGTTGACTGAAAGCGGGGTGTTGACCAGGCGCGGCCATCACTGGAGCCGCAACCAAGTGCTCGAGGTGCTGACCAATCCCTACTATGCTGGCCTGGTGACGCAAGGCAAGAACACGGTGCGACGTGATCCAATGCGCACTGGGCTCGTCCGGCATCGGAAGCCGCGCGCTGATTGGGTAATATCGCCCGGCAAGCATCAGGCGCTCTGGACGCCCGAGGACTATGAGCGCCTGGTAACGCTGCGGGAACAGCGCGGCCAGCGTGCGGCCGGCAAAACCAAGAACACGCACTACTTTAGCCACCTGCTGAAATGCCAGATGTGCAAAGGCGCTCTGCGCGTGTCCAGGCGGCTGAAAGCTGATGGCCAGATGGCCTATCGCTGCGCGAACGGCTGGCTGCATGAGGGCCACGCGCTGGCGCATGAAAAGACAATCATCAAGGCCCTGCTCGAGGTGTTGCGTGCTATGGTCCCGGGCCGGATGCCGGCGCCGGCGGCCAAGACACCAGCACCCAATCCCGAAGCGGAGCGCCTGGCCGCGGCCCTGGCCGAGCTAGAGGCCACCCGCACGCGCTACCAGCGAATGGCAGGCAGGGGCACGATCACTGAGGACGAATTGATCACGTTCCAGCTAGAGCTGAAAGCCGAGGTGGCTACACTCAACCGGCAGCTCGCAGCCGCCCGCGACGTGGAAGCCAGACAGCAGCGCCGCGCCCGAGTGCATCAGAACGCGGCTGAGCTGCTGGAGCACTTTGATGCGCTATGGACGGATCCGCCTGAGCGCACCAATGCCAGACTGCTGGAAATCCTGGACCGTATCGAAGTCAAGGGCCAGACAGTGACCGACGTCTTTTTCAGGGATTCGTAGTCGGTTCCGAGTCGGGCGGGAGTAATTGACGGATGTAGTTCAGGATATGCCAGCGCTGCTCTTCGGTCAGCGCCTCGCCAAAGGCCGGCATCTGCGAGTTGGGGAAGCCGTTGGTGATCCAGTCGAAGATTTGCGCATCGGTGTGCACCCCCGGCACCATGTGCACTTGCAGGTTGGCCGGCGCGGGCCGCAGCGTCATGCCCACCGGCCCGTCGCCCAGGCCGGTGGCTCCGTGGCAGGGCGCGCAGTTTTGGTTGAACAGCCCCTGGCCGGTGGCCAGCGACTCGGCCGAGGCCGGGATGGGGTTGGTGCGCGTGGCCGCCTGCTGCGCCAGAATTTGGTCGCGCCAGGCCGGCGCGCCGGCCACGCTGAAGCCCAACGCCACCGTCAAGCTGATGAAGCCCAGCACCGTCGCCGTGGCGGCCACCCGCGGCCCAAACGCCGCCAACGGCCGCCGCCACAGCAGCGGGGCCAGCCCTAGCCCCAACAGCACCAGCGCCGCCACCACCAGCCCCGGGATGCCCGGCACCGGGTTGGCGAACAACTGCCCGCCGCTGGTGGCGTTGACCGGGGCCGGCACGGTCAGGTTGAAGGTGGTCAGCACATCGTCTAGCCCGCGCCGCCGCACATAGACCGACACCGCCCACGGCCCGGCCTGGCTCAGATAGGCGCCGGTGGTCTCGAACGTGGCGCGGCCGAGCGGGGCCAGGTCCACGCTGCTCTGCCCGAGCTGCGCTTGCAGATAGGTGAACCGTAGCTGCACCAACTGCACCTCGCCCACCGAGTCGCCTGCGCCGTGGTACAGGTGCAGCCAGAACTTGTTGTCGCCCACGGCGTTGGGTGAGATTTGGGCGTGGATGTTCAGGTCGTCGGCCGCCAGCGTGGTGGTGAAGGGCAGTTGTGGCGAGTAGGCCGTGGCCGGCACCGTGAAGCGCGGCGTGCTGGTCTGCACCAGCACCGCCACGGTCAGCATCAGCCCCAGCGCCACGCCCGATTCGACGAGCGCCTGCCGCCGCAGCGCGCCCAGCGTCGCACTCTCGGCCGCCGCTTTGCGCCCGCCGTGCAGCAGCCGGTTGTTGAGCAAGGCGAGGGGCAGCGTTAAGCCCAGCACGCCCAGCTTCAGCAGCAGCACGCGCCCATAGGCGGTGTTCCAC
>JAYUUW010000896.1:0-2191 GCA_043754665.1 Anaerolineales bacterium
AACGCCGCCGACCCTCGACCAACTGGCGGGCTATCTGCTGGAGAGCGCGCTCAGCGCCAGCCGCCTGCCGGCCCCGGCCCAGGCGGTGGTGCGCCGGCGCTTCAGCGGGCGGGCCTTTGCGCCCAGCGAGCTGACCGCCGCGCTCGACGAGCAGCGCAGCCTGGTGGCGGCGCTGACGGCCGGCGCGGTGGTGCAGGGGCCGGGGCGTGTGGCCGGCATGCTCGACAGCGCCGACCGCTTGCAAGCCGCGGTGGACGACTTGCTGGGCGTGGCGCGCGACCCGGCGGCGCAGACCGCGCAGGTGGCGCGCCTGAGCGGCGTGCGCGAGCTGTATCACCTGCTGACCGGCGACTACGACTTTCACGGCGGCGTGTACCCCGAGCGCGTGAGCTTGCAGCACACCACTGCCAACTTCACCGGGCTGGTGAAGAACGCCATGAACAAGGCGATTGTGGAGCGCTGGAACCAGCTTGGCCGCGCCGGCTACGGCTGGTGGGAAAAGATCGTGCACGTGGAGCACTTTGAGACGCTCAATCAGGTGACGTGGGTCATCACTGGGTCGGTGGGCACGCTGCCGGCCATCGCCGAGGGGGCCGAGTACCCCGAGTTGAAGGTGGGCGACAGCCCGGAGACGGCCAGCTTCACCAAGTACGGCGGCTACATCGGGCTGACGCTGGAGACGCTCGACCGCGACAACGTGCGCCAACTGCGGGCCATCCCGCGCGAACTGGCCAGCGCGGCGCTGCGCCGGCTGAGCGGGCTGGTGGCCGCCATCTTCACCGACAACAGCGGCGCGGGCCCGGCCTTGGCCGACGGCGGGGCGCTGTTCAACAGCACGGCCACCACCACGGCCGGCGGCCACAAGAACCTGCTGACCACCGCGCTGGGCAGCGCCGAGTGGGAGGTGGTGCGCACGGCGGTCTACAACCAGCCCATGCTGGTGGCCAACGAGAGCGGCTACTACGGCACGGGCGCGAAGCTGGCGCTGAACCCGCGCTATGTGCTGGTGCCGCGCGCGCTGGAGCTGACCGCCAAGCAGCTCATCTACCCCGCGCTGGAGCGCGCCACCAGCATCTACACCGAGAACCAGCAGCGCGGCGAGCCGGGCGACGTGTTGGTGGTGCCCGAGTGGGCCGACGCCAACGACTGGGCAGCGGTGGTCGACCCGGCGCTGGCCCCGGCCATCTGCGTGGGCGAGCGCTTCGGGCTGCGGCCGGAAATCTTCGTGGCCGGCGACGAGCTGAGCCCGGCGGTGTTCATGAACGACGAGAGCCGGATCAAGGTGCGGCATTTGGTGGCCGTGGGCGTGGCGGATTATCGGCCGCTGCATAAGTCGAACGTGTAGAGGTCGGAAGTCAGAGGTCGGAGGTCGAAGCGGCCGGGCAGTTCCGGCAGTTGGCAGGGGCTTGGGATTGGTAACGAAAGGACACAGACGATGGACAGCGTAATGGTGCAAGTGGGATTGGCGGGGTTTGTGCTGGCGGCGGGGGCGGCTTTGGTGGCCGCGCCGTACGTGGAAGGCTGGTGGCCGGCGCTGGTGCGGGCGCTCAAGGTGCGCTTCCGCGCGCCGGAGCAGGGCGGCTATGTGCACGACACGGCCATGTGCCAGGCCATTCACCCCAACCAGGTGATGAAGAGCGCCGGCACGTGGACCGAAGTGGAAACGAGCGTGGCCGATGTGTGGGCGCTGCGGCGCACGGCGGCCGATGCGACCTGCAACGTGCGCATTCCGGTGCTGCTGCCCTCCAACGCCACGGCGCAGAAGGGCGTGTACCTCAAGAGCGTGGATATCTACTACACGGTGGTGACGGCGGCGCTGGACTCACTCGCGGCGGCGATCTACGAAACCAACCTGCCGGCCGACGGCGCGGCGGCCAGCGCGGCCACGGCGCACCCGTTCAGCTACGACACCGGGCACGACACCGCGCCCGAGCGCATCGACGTGGACGAGCACAGCATGACGCTGACGCTGACCACGCCGGTGTGGCTCGACGCCGGCGACCTATTCCATGTGGAACTGGCCGTCGACGCGGCGGCGACCAGCGTGTTCGACTTCCTCGGCGCGCGCGTGAACTACACCCTGCGCCTGTAGCAGCGGATGGCCTGCCCCTGCCGGCCAACGCGTCGGCAGGGGCAGGCCTAAGCCGTGACCATCAAACGTGTGGGCCGTAGGGGCGTTCAACTTGTTGCG
>JAYUUW010000897.1:0-6764 GCA_043754665.1 Anaerolineales bacterium
GCGCCCGCCCTCAGCGGCCCGGCCGCGACCGGCCCCCAGTTCGGCACAGGGGTGCCGAGCGTTGCGCCCGAGTCCGCGCTGGCCGTTGCCGGCCCGGCCGCGACCGACGCCATCTACATCTATCGCCCGGTGCGCGCCGTCACCCGCGTCTCGGCCTACTACGACCTCGACCGCGCCCTGGGCTCGATTCGTGACTGGCTGGGCTTCGTCGGCACCGCCTGGCAATACGGCCGCGCCTATGACAACCACAGCGGCACCGACTACGACGGTATTACCGGCGACCCGGTCTACGCCGCCGCGCCCGGCCATGTGAGCGCCGTTTATGTCGACTGCGCCAACACCTACCCCGCCGGCCCAGCCAGCTTCGGCAGCTACATCCGCATTGAGCACGGCGCGCAGAGCGATGGCGCCAGCTACCGCACCCTCGTCGGCCATCTGCAATGCACCGGCTTCTTTATCGGCGAGGGCGCCGACCTCAACCTCCTGCCGCTCCAGATCGGGCAGATGGGCAACACCGGCTACAGCACCGGCGACCACACCCACCTCCAGGTCTATCGCAACGGCACCACTATCGACCCGTACGATTGGCACATCATCAGCGACGTGCCGCCCGAGATTTCCATCGGCAACCTCCAGGGGCTGGTGCGCGACGCCGCCGGCCAGCCGGCCGCCGGGGTCACGCTCAAGCTGTTCACCAACAGCACCTACCGCCCGCTCGTCACCGGCAGCGACGGCCGCTATTTCTTTGCGGATGTGCGGCTGGGCGCGGCCACCCTCACCGCCGTCCAGGGCGCGCGCTGGGGCCAACTGATCGTCAACGTCATCGGCGGCCAGACCGTCACTGCGCCCGACCTGTTTATGAACCAGTGCGCCGGCACCCTCGACGGCGCCAATGGCTGCCCGGTGCACACGGTCGATGCCGCCACGTTCGTCGACGATGTTACCCTCCCCGACTCGTCGGTCTGGCCGCTCATCCAGCCGCTGGTCAAAACCTGGCGCTTCCGCAACACCGGCACCACCACCTGGGGGCCGGGCTACGCGCTGGTCTTTGTCGGCGGCGACCAGCGCGGCGCGCCCCTCGCCATTCCCGTGCCCGCCACCGGCCCCGGCTTGCAAGTCGATCTCAGCACGGCCCTCACCACCCCCGGCGACTATGGCCGGCGGCGCGGCTACTGGCGGCTCCGCAGCGACGAGGGCGTCTACTTTGGCCCGCTGATCTGGGTGGAGCTGAACACTGCGCCCAATGTCGCCGCCTTCTCCGGCCTCTCGCCCGCCGCCGCGCCCACCTGCGCCGTGGCCGGCCTGCCCGGCACCTCGCCCACGGCTGACGTCACCGTCAACTGGTCGGGCAGCGGCGGCACGGGTGCGCGCACCTACGAGGTGCAATACCTCGACTCGGGGCGCGGCACCTGGCGCCTGTGGCTCGGCGGCACCGCCGCCACCAGCGGCAGCTTTGCCGGCCAACTCGGCCACACCTATGCCTTTCGCTGCCGCGCCACCGATGCGGCCAACGCTGTGGGCACCTACCCCGGCAGCGGCGACACCAGCACGCTGCTCGGCCCGCAAACCGGCGCACCCGATCTGCACATTCTCGATCTCGCGGTGGCGCCCAACCCCGGCGGCGGCCTGTGGGCGCGGCTGACGATTCAGAACGAAGGCTCAGCCGACACCCAGCGCGGCTTCTACGCCGACCTGTATCAGGGCCACGTGCCCACCGGCCCGGGCGACACGACCGGCAGCGTGCAGTTGTGGGTCAACGAGCCGCTTGCCGCCGGCGCCACCCGCACGCTGGAGACCCAAGTGCTCACCGGCAGCGGGCAAGGCAATGTGACGCTCTACGCCCAGGTCGATTCGTCGGGCGTGATTGACGAGAGTGACGAGAACGACAACCTGTGGACGACCGGCGTCACCGGCTGCCTCGCCGCCGAAGACACCTACGAGGACAACAACTTCGCCGCCGCCGCGCCGGCCTTTCCGCTGGGCAGCAGCCAGGCCCACACCATTGGCGGCCCCGGCGACCAGGATTGGAGCTTCAACGGGCTGCAAGCCAATCACCTCTACGCCGTCGCCACCTCCAACCTGAGCGCCGGCCTCGACACCGTGCTCAGTGTCTTCGGCCCCAATGGCGAGAGCCTCATCATCGCCAACGACGATGTCGGCAGCGCCAACCTCGCCTCGCAAGTGCGCTTTGTGCCGCCCAGTAGCGGCAACTACTACTTCCGCGTCACCGCCTGGAGCCCCGCCACCGGCGGCTGTTCGGCCAGTTACACGCTCACTCTCACCGACCTCGGCCCCGGCTATCGCCTCGTCCTGCCGCTGCTGCTGCGCTAGTCCTTTGCCCCGGCGCTGCCCCATCGCCCTTGGCTCCACCACCCGCCCGCCGTCGCCCGCCCGCCGGATTTGTCACGGACGCCTCAGCTCCACGCGCCGCCTGCCCTCACCCGCCCGCGTGATTTGTCATTCCGAACCCGGCCTCAGGTATTTTGGCCTGGCGCTCCCTCCTGGCCGGTGAGGAAGCCGCAACTCTGACTGATTCGGCCCTATACCCAGCCACACCGCCCCCCGCCATCGCCTGCCGCCCTACACCCCCAACCTACACCCCACAATTACGCCCGCCGCGTCGAACCCGGCGCCGCCCCCGCGAGTGTTACTCATACACCCGCCGCCTCGCGCGTAAGGAGCCCCATGACTCGTCCCGGCCGCCTCACTCTCCTCTTGGCCCTCGCCCTTGCGGCGGCGTGTGCGCCTGCGCCCAGCGCCGCCACCCCCACCAGCGTACCAACGGTCGCGCCAACCGGCACGCCCCTCCCGGTCACCGCCACGGCCGTGCCGCCCACTGCCCCGCCGTCGCTGGCCGGCTTGCCGACCGCCGTCGCCGGCGAGCCCATCCCCTGCAACGCCCACGACCTCGTCTACTCGCCGCCGCTAAAGCTCATGCTGCTGGTCAACTGCGCCCTCGAAAGCGATGCTTTTACGCCTGAGCCGATGCGTCTGTGGGGCTGGGATGGCGCGGTCTGGCGCTTAGTCGACCGTACCGGCCCGTCCGTGCGCAGCCTGGGCGGCGTGGCCTACGACACTCAGCGCGATCTGCTGGTCATGTTCGGCGGCCGGTCGCGCACCGCCGACTTCACCGATATGTGGACCTGGGACGGCGTCACCTGGACGCAGATCGACGCGCAGCCCGGCACCCTGAGCAATCACCTGGCCATGGTCTACGACCCCAGCCGCGACCGCCTGGTCTTGTTCGGCGGACAGAACTTGAACGAAGTCGTGCAGGGCGATACATGGGAATGGGTGCCCGCCGCGAATGAGGGCGGTGCCTGGGAGCGCCTGGCGCGCACCGGCCCGTCGCTGCGCGTCCACTACGCCTTCACTTACGACGCAGCCCACGCGCGCGTGCTGCTGTTCGGCGAAGGCCCCAACGAACTGTGGGCCTGGACCGGTGGCCCCAAGTGGGAGCGCCTGCCCAACGCCGCCGGCGCGCAGGCCGGCCCGCCCACCCGCGCCGGCAGCCGCATGGCCTACGATCCTGTCACCAGCCAAGTCGTCCTCTTTGGCGGCTACGTTTACGGCCCCAACGGCCACCCGCTCGGCGACACCTGGCTCTGGGACGGAGACCGCTGGACCGAGTACCTCGGCCCCGGCCCCACCGCCCGCAGCCACCACGCGATGGCCTACGACCCCGACCGCCAGGTCATCGTCCTCTACGGCGGCTACGGCGGCGGCAGCCTCATCCTCGACGACACTTGGGAATGGGACGGCGCCGCCTGGCACTGCGTCGCCCGCTGTTAGCCCGCCGACTACCCCGTCGTGCGCCCGCCTCGTGTCCCCACTGCCGGCCTCCGTCTGTCGCAGCCGTCGTCATAGAGCCGACGAAAAACGCGGGGTCGGGCAAGGCGTTAGCCGCCGCCCGACCCCGCGTTTTTCGCAAGGGTCAGATAAACCCTCTCACCAGCCCACCCTGCGGTGCACCGGCCCCCCGACGTTGAATTCCCCACCGTCTGCGCTAACATACCGGCCGCCCCCGAGTCCCCAGCTCTATATACCTACCACCGGCGGCGCACTCACCTGTATCCCCTGCGCCAGCCGCGCCTCGTGCAGCGCGTGCAGCGTCAGCAGAAGGTACTCCAAGCGCGCCGCCCGCATCTCCCCCAGCCGCGCCGCGCACTCGCGCAGCACCGCCTGCCCCTCCGGGGTAAAGTGCTCCAGCGGCATCTGCGCCAGCAGCGCCTGCAACTGCAGCGCCCCCTCGTCCAGATGGCCGCGCGCAAACGTATCAGCGCACGCCACCCACTGCGCCCGCCGGTCGCCGGTCTCCGTGTGCAGCACATGCGCCCGCAGCAGCGGCCGTTGCAGCGCGCTCAACGCCTGCGCCAGCCCCGTCCCCGTCTCGTCGTGCGTGCGCCGCCACAGCGCAATGAAGTATTGCTCGTCGCCCAACAGGCGCGCCAGCCCCAGCGCCAGCTCCTGCCGCGCACTCGGGTCGTGCCGCGTATATAAGAACGCCAGCAGCGGCTCCACCGCCGCCGTCACCCGCAGCTTGCCCAGCGCCGAGGCATACGCCATGCGCAGCCCGTGATCGTGCTCAGTCTGAAAGCGCTCCAGCATCAGCGCCGCCGAGGCCGCATCGTCTAGCGTGCCCAGCGCCCGCGCACTGTGCGCCTGCACCGACCGATACGGCGAGGCCAGCGCCGCTTGCAGCGCCGGCAGCGCCCGGCTGTCGCCCACCCGGCCCAGCGCCCAGGCCGCAATCACGCTCAGCGCCGGCTCCTCGCCCGCCAAAATCTCCGTCAGCGCCGCCAGCACGCGCGGGTCGGCCGGCATGCGCGCCAGCGCCAGCACCGCCTCGAAGCGCACATTGAAGCGCGGGTCGGCCAGCGCCTCCAAAAGCTCCTCCACCGTCAGCCGGCTCTTGGCCTGGCCCAGCCGCTCGGTCACGCTCACCGCCGCCCGCTCATCCTTGGCCCGCCCATAGCGGATCAGGCTCTCGGCCGCCATCAGCGGGTTGCCGTGAAAGAACATCCCCGCGAACTCGCTCACGCCAAACTGGCTGTCCGTGCGGATCGCTTGAATCAGCACCACCGCAATGGCCGGCAGCACCATGCCCGCCACAAACAGCGCCGAATACGGGTCAATCGTGAAAATCCAAAACTGGCCATGCATCCCCGCCGTCAGGTCGAGCAGCCAGCCGCCCAGCAGCGTGCTCAGCCCGCCCACCGCCCCCATCCAGGCATAGTTCACCGCCATATAGCTGGTCTTCTTTTCGGGCGGCACCAGGTTCACGAACAGCAGCCGCGTCGCGCCGATGCCCCAGCCCAGCCCCAGCGCCCCGCGCACCAGTGAGATCGCCAGCGCCACATACGGGCTGGCCGCCGAGAAGCGCGGCATCACCATCCACAGCACCGGGGTCAGCGCAATCAGCAGCAACCCGGAGAGGATCACCGGTTTTCCGCCGTAGCGGTCGGCCGCCCAGCCCCACACATAGCCCGCCGCCAGCCCGCCGATCAGCCCGCCCGTTTGCAGCCACACCGCCTGGCTGGTGGTCAGCCCGGCCTGGCCTTCCATGAACAGCGGCAAGAACGACCCCAGCGGCCCCCAGGCAATCGTCACCAAGCTGGCCGCCACCAGGTATAGGACAAAGTTGCGGTCGCGCAGCGCCTCGCCCAGCTTGCCCAGGCTGGCCTGCTGCCGCGCCTCAGTGGCCGGAACCGGTGCACCCCCCGGCAGGCGGCTCGAGCCCCACACCGACAGCAGCCCAAACCCGCACCCCACCGCAATCAGCGCCATGAAGCCGTTCTGCCCGGTGGTGCGCTCCAGCACATAGCCGGCCATGGCCACCGCCGCCAGGCTGGCGATGGTGCCGATGGTGTTGTCCGACGCGGCGAACTTGCCGCGCACGCCGTCGGGAATGTACTCCTGCGCCCACGGGTAGCTGCCGGTCTCGCCGATGGCGCGGCAGATGGCAAAGCCGCCCACGCACAGCGCCACCCACACCGAGGCCGCCGCGCCGCCCCAGCGCACCAGCACCAGCGGCGTGAGCAGCAGTCCGGCGATGATGAACTTCCGCAGTCCCCAAAACGTGAGATAGGTGCGCTTGTAGCCGAAGCGCGCCACCGCCGCCGACGTGAACAGCGCCGTCAGCCCGAAGAATGGGAACAGCGACAGCAGGAAGCCGATGCTGGTGTTGCTCAGCCCCAGCTTGTTGAGGTACAGCACGAAGACCGAGCCAAAAACGGTGAACTGGGCAAAAACGGTGTTGGTGGCGGTGGCGAACAGCGCCCACGGCAGCTTGCGAATCTTCTCGGCCGTGGTCGGCCCTTCGCGGGGAAATTCAGTGGTTTGAACAGCCATCTCGTCCGGTCGGGCCTTCCCTCCGGCGCGCAGGGCCAGGCCAGCACTAGTCGTATTTAGCTAGATCGGCGCGCGCCCAGGCGTGAGCAATTCCGGCCAATCCAGGGGAATTGAGTGTACCACAGCGCTCCGCCCGCGCCTGTCTGCGCTCATAACAAACGAGCGCCGGGGTGGCCCTCTGCCCTCCCAGCGCTCGCGCCTCCTGCCTACCGCCTCTTGCCTCCTGCCGACTGCCTTCTGCCTTCTGCCTACTCTTCCGCCCCCGCTCGCATCAGCGCCCGCCGTGCCGCCGCCAGCCGCGCCCGCACCTGCGCAACCTGCGCCGGATCGGGGCTGGACGTCACCGGCTCGACGCGCCCAGCGTCGACGCATTCGGCGCGCGCGGTGAGCATGTCCTCGGGCAGCGCGATGAC
>JAYUUW010000898.1:0-2364 GCA_043754665.1 Anaerolineales bacterium
CAAACAGACCGGGCCAGTCGCATTGTGACTGGCCCGGCTCGGTTCCCTAACTCGCCCCTCTGACTTCCGACTTCCGACTTCTGACCTCCGCCCTCTGACCGTTGACCTATAACTCGGCCTCTAAGACCGGCCGCTCTTCATGCCGGAACTGCGTCTCGTACAGCCGCGCATACAGGCCGTCGAGCGCGAGCAGTTCGGCGTGGGTGCCGCGCTCCACAATGCGGCCCCGGTCGAACACCAGAATTTGGTCAGCCGCCAGAATGGTGCTCAGGCGGTGGGCGATGACGATGCTGGTGCGCCCGGCCATCACGCGCTTGAGCGCGTCTTGGATCAGCGCTTCGGACTCGCTGTCGAGGTGGCTGGTGGCCTCGTCGAGCACCAGCAGGCGCGGGTCTTTGAGGATCACCCGCGCCAGCGCCAGCCGCTGCCGCTCGCCGCCGCTGAGGCGGTAGCCGCGCTCGCCCACTACGGTGTCGTAGCCGCGCGGCAGGCCGAGGATGAAGTCGTGGATGTTGGCCGCCCGCGCCGCCGCCTCGATCTCGGGCGCGGTGGCGTCGAGCCGCGCATACAGCAGGTTGGTGCGAATGGTGTCGTGGAACAGGTGCGTCTCCTGCGTCACCATGCCGATTTGAGCGGTCAGCGAGGTCTGGGTCACATCGCGCAGGTCGTGGCCGTCGATGAGGATGCGCCCGCTGGTGGGGTCGTATAGCCGGGGGATCAGGTAGGTGAGCGTGGTCTTGCCGGCGCCGCTCGGCCCGACCAGCGCCACCAATTGGCCCGGCTGCACCGTGAAGCTCACTTCGTCCAGCGCGTTGCTGCGGGCCTGGCTCGGCCCCGCGCCCGCCCCGCCCACCGGCAGCAGCACCGGGTCGGCCAGCGGCAGGGCGCCGCCCGGCCCGCCGGACATGACATTCATCACGCCTGAGATCTGGCCGGGCCGCTTCACATCGCTCAGCAGTTGGTCGGGGCGGGCTTCGTACTTGAAGGTCACGTTGTCAAACGTGAGCGCGCCGCCGGCCGGCCGCAGGTCGACGGCATTCGGCCGGTCTTGAATCTCCACCGGCAGGTCGATCACCTCGAACACGCGCTCGAAGCTGACGATGGAAGTGGCAAACTCGACCGGCGCGCTGGCCAGCCCTTGGATCGCGCCGTACAGGCTGCCCAGGTACGCGCCAAAGGCCACAATGGTGCCGATGGTGAACGCGCCCTGGATGACGAGGTAGCCGCCCAGGCCGTACACCAGGGCCATGCCCACCGCCGCCACCAACCCGACGAGCACGAAGAAGATGGTGGAGCGCACCGCCCGTTCGACGCCCAGCGCGCGCACCTCGGCGGCGCGGCTTTCAAAGCGCCCCACTTCGGCCCGGCCGCGCCCGAACAGCTTGACCAGCAGCGCGCCGCCCACGTTGAGTGTCTCGCCCATCATGGCGTTCATCTGCGCGTTGCTTTCCATCTGCGCGCGGGTGATGTCGCGCAGCGCTGCGCCCATGCGCCGCGCGGCCAGCGCAAACAGCGGCATGATGATGACCGCCGCCAGCGTCAGCCGCCACTCCATGCTGAGCATGACCACCAGCAGCGCCACGGTCTGCACCAGGCTGGTGATGATGTTGACAATGGTGTTGCTGATGGCGTTCTGCGCGCCGACGACGTCGCCGTTCAGGCGGCTCATGAGCTCGCCCGACTTGGTGTTGGTGAAGAAGCGCAGCGACATGGACTGCAAGTGGGCGTAGAGCGCCACCCGCAGGTCGAAGATGACGCCCTCGCCGACGACCGAGTTCAGCCGGCGCTGGAGCACGTTGAGCCCGCCGCCGACGGCCGGGAGGGCCAGCAGCAGCAGGGCCAGCCGCGCCAGCCGCCCCAGGTCGCGCTGCGGCAGGGTGCGGTCGATGAGGTCGCGCAGGATGAGCGGGGTGGCCAGCCCCAGGCCGGTGGTCGCCAAGATGAGCGCCAGCATGGCGGCGATGCGCCAGCGGTAGGGCCGGGCGTAGGCCAGCACGCGCCGCAGCAGCGCCCACGTGACCTTGGGGCGCTTGTCGGTGCCCTGGATAAACATGGCAAAGTGCCCACCACCACCCGGTCCCATCATCGTGATCTACCTCTTGGCCCCTGGTTAACAAACCGATGCGGGCATTATACCGCCCGGCCTCTGGGGAACCGCCCCTCCCCCTTTAGCCAGCCGGCGAGGGGAAAGCGTGAGGCGTAAGGTTTTTATGTTCCAAACGAGAACTTGATACGCCGCCTATTTGATGGATGCCAAGGCGAGTGCTACACCGTCAGCGGGCCGGCTCATCGCAAGGTGAGGCCTTGAGACAATTTATCTGACCCCGACGAAAAAACGCAGCAATTCGGGCCGGCGGGGCCGGC
>JAYUUW010000899.1:0-3565 GCA_043754665.1 Anaerolineales bacterium
ACTTCACCATTGCTTCTAGAAAAGCTGAAGCTGCCAAAATTAAACTCGGTCAGGCCTTTTGTGCGCTCAGATGCTTCAAATACCAATGATATTTGCTTGCAGGGCCATAACATTGCTACTTCGCGCACTCGATTCAACATTGAACGAGCAGTATGGGCCGAGGTGGTAAGCGAAGCGTCGGTTACCGTATTAATACTTACTGCGCTGGCAAAACAAGCAAAGTCCCTAGTTCTAAAGAAATCTCCCATAGCTTCCGCTTGGGTTTGGTTGAGCCTAGTCTTGGCCGCATGAACAGACATATGCTCCCCGCCGAAGTGCAGACGTTTCAGGAGTTGCCAAGGTCGAATGAGATCGGCTTCGTATCGGCTACCCATAACAGCGCAACCACCAATGCCAAACACTGGATGATCAACCTGGGAAAGCGTTTCGTGGCCGGTTTCATCGACGTAAATCATGAGTGTATCGGCGGTAACTTGAAGTTCCCCGTTTTCATCCACGTCCGGCGGTGCTCCCATTGGCATAGACTGTTTTTCCCAACTAATGACCTGCTAGTCAATTACTGGCCGTCGCCTTACTTTGCGAACAGCATTTGCTCGCGGCCGAACAGGCGCGTGGCCACCCACACCAGCACCACGCCGACGGCCAGCGTCACCACCGAGGCCACGACCACGTTGACGCTGCTGACCGCCTCGCCGCGCATGAGTTGGTTGATGAGCAATTGCTGCCCGAAGGTCGGGATTAGCATGGTCCACAGGTCGGCCTTGAACGGCACAAACGCCAGGAACATGCCCGGCAGCGCCGGGATGAGCGGCAGCAGGCCCAGGTAGTTCTGCGCCTCGCGGTAGCTGCGCGTGTAGGTGGCGATGATGAATTGCAGCGCCGCCGCCAGCAGTGCAATCGGCATGGTCACCAAGAAGATGCCCAGCATCGAGGCCGCGCTCACGCTCAACTGAAAGTCCATCTGCGCCACCGGCAGAAAGTTAATCATCAGCCCAAAGGCCAGCACCGTCTCGACCACCGCCTGCGTGGTGTAGACCAACGACACGCCCAGCTTGCCCAGCACAAATTCGGTGTGCGTCACCGGGTTGATGATCAGCGGCTCCAGCGTGCCGCGCTCGCGCTCGCCGGCGGTGGCGTCAATGGTCACGCCCATGCCGCCCATGAAAATCGAGAAGATCATAAAGTAGGGCAGGATGTTCAGGAACGAGGCCGCCTGGCCCTGCGGCGTGGCCAGGTCCACCTGCTCCACCGCCAGCGCGCTGATGACGCTGGGGTTGATGCCGCGCGCCAGCAGCCGCAGCGCGCCAATCTGCCGGCTGTAGGCGTCGAGCACGCGCTGCGCCCGCTGGATCGACACGTTGGCCGTCTGCCGCGAGCCGTCGTAGATGAGCTGCACCGTGGCCGGCTGCCCGGCGGCCAGGCTGGCGCCAAAGCCGGGCGGGATGACCAGCACCACATCCAGGTTATTGGCGCGCACCTCGGCCTCGGGGTCGGTCGGGCCGGGCTGCACGCTCACCCGGTTCTGCTCTAAGAAGGCGATCAGGTTGGGCGCGTGCTCGGCCCCGTTCACCGGCAGCGCCAGCGGGCGGTCGGCCTGGTCGCTGAACATGCCGATCACCACGCTCAGCAGCAGCACCATCAGCACTGGCCCCAGCAGCGGGTAAAACAGCGCGCCGAATAGGGTGCGCCGGTCGCGCAGGCTGTCGCTCAGTTCCTTTAGAAAGATGGTGATGACGTTGGTGAGCATGGCTACAGCATCAATCCTTCCTCGGTGCCAATCGCCGCCACGAAGGCGTCTTCCAGGTTGGCCTGGCCGGTGGCCGCGCGCAGCTCGTCGGCCGTGCCCGCCGCCGCCACCTGACCGCGCGCAATCACCACAATCCGGTCGCACAGGGCGGACACTTCCTGCATGACATGGCTCGAGAACAGCAGGCAGTGGCCCTCATCGCGCAGGCGCAGCAGCAGCCGGCGCACGGTGCGCGTGCTCATCACATCTAGCCCGTTGGTCGGCTCGTCGAGCATCAGGTTGCGCGGGTTGTGCACCAGCGCCCGCGCCAGCGCCACCTTCACGCGCTGGCCGTGGCTGAAGCCCTCGGTGCGGCGGTCGGCGATGTCCTGCATGTCGAGCATGGTCACCAGCCGGTCAATGGCGCGCTCCAGTTCGGGCGGCTTGAGCCCGTGCAGCCGCCCAAAGTAGCGCACATGCTCGCGCGTGGTCAGCCGCGAATATAGGCCGCCGTTGTCGGGCAGCACGCCGATGCGCCGCCGCACTTCGAGCGGGGCTTGCTTGACATCGAAGCCGTCGATCAGGGCGGTGCCGCTGTCGGGCGTGTAGACCGTGTAGAGAATGCGCAGCACGGTGGTCTTGCCGGCCCCGTTCGGCCCCAGCAGTCCGGTGATCTGCCCATCCGCCGCCGCGAACGACACATCCTGCACGGCCACGAATTTCTTGAACTGTTTGTGTAAGTGCTGAACGTCAATCATAAAGCGCTCGTTTCCGGCTCAGGGCGTCGGCCCGCTAAATTCCACAAAGAACGGCAGCGGCGCAATCGCGGCCACGCAACTGGTGTCGAGCGCGTTCAGGTCGGCGCTGGTGACGAACGCCGCCGCCAGGTCGCTCAGGCAGCCGCGCACGATGACGTTGTGGCCCATGCCCGCCGCCACCAAATGCTTGCTGTTGGGCAGGTCGGCGGCCACCCGGTCGCCGTTGGCGGGCGGCGTCACCGGGTCGGCTTCGCCCGAGAGCAGCAGCACCGGCACGTCCGCCGTCAGCGGCTGCTTGAAGTCGGCCGGAAGGTCGCCCGCCGGCCAAACGGCGCACATGGCCGCCAGCGTGGCGGTCTGCGCGTCGCCCAGGTAGGTGCCGGCGTTGGCGGCCTCAGCCGCGCTGGGGGTGATGAAGGGCGCGTCTTCGCTGCACAACACGGCCAGGTTCAGGCCCGCGCTGAGGCTGGCCGCCAACTGCTCGGTGACCATCAGCGCCTGCGCCGCCAGCAGGCGGAAGTCGCCGCGCTCAAAGGTGGTGTGGATCAGCAGCGGCAGCAGCGCCACGGTTTCGGGCGCGTAGCTCAGCAGGCGCACTGAGAGGGCAAACGCGTCGTAGGTGAGGTCGAACTTCAACTGCGCGCCGGTCTGCGGGTCATCGACCGCCACCGGCACGGGCGCGGCGCGCAGCTGGTCGGCCAGGGCGTTGAACTCCGCGGCCAGGTTGGGGAAGGCGGCGGCGCACCCGGCCTCGGCCGCACAGCGCGCCAGGATCAGGTCCAGCGCCCGCTGGGCGTCGGCGGCCACATGCAGGCCCAGCGCCTCGTCCGGCGGCACCACGCCGTCGAGGATGACGGTGCGCACCTGCGCCGGATATTGCCGCACATAGCTCAGCGCCGCGCGCGTGCCATACGACAGTCCGTACAGGTTGATCTGGCCGTAGCCCAGCGCCACGCGCACGCGCTCCAGGTCGTCCATGGCAATGGCGGTGGTGTAGTAGCGCGGGTCGCCGTCCAGCGCCGCCAGGCACGCGGAGGCCGCCGCGGCACTCTCGGCGGGGGTGCCCTCGGCCTCCGGGTCG
>JAYUUW010000900.1:0-3245 GCA_043754665.1 Anaerolineales bacterium
CGCCGGCGCTGCGCCCGCTGCCCAGCGGCACGCCCGCGCCGGTGGTCCCCAGTGGCACCCCCGGCGTCGCACCCACGCCCGTCATCATCGCCTCGCCCACGGCCACTGCCACGCCCGTGACCCATGCCGTGCAGGAAGGTGAGTCGCTGCTGGGCATCGCCAGCGACTTTGGCGTGTCGCTGGAGGCGCTGCAAGCCGCCAACCCCGACGTGCAGGCGCAGTTTTTGTCGATTGGCACGGTCCTGATCATCCCGCCGCCAGAGGGGGGCTTTGCGGTGGCGGCGACTAACCTCGCGCCGCCGCCGCTGGCGGCCGTGTCGTTGGGCGAGCCGGCCTGTTACCCGCTGGCTTCCGGCAGCCTGGTGTGCCTGGTGGAGGCGCGTAACCCCAACGCTGTGCCGGTTGAGAACGTCTCGGCGCGGCTCACGCTGGCCGGCGCGGATGGCCTGCCCTTCACCAGTGCCGTGGCCTTTGCCGCGCTCGACCTCATCCCCGCCGGGGCGGCGCTGCCGCTGGCCGTGTTGTTTCAACCGATCCCTTCTCAGACCATCGCCGCCATGGGCGTGGAACTGCTCACCGGCAACCTGGCGGCCGACCCCGCGCCGCCGGGCCGCGCCGTGCTGCTGCCGGTGGCCGGCTTGCAGGGCGGGGTGCTGGGCGGGCGCTGGACCGTGGCCGGGCAGGTGAGCAACCCCACTGACCAGCCGCTGGGCACCCCGCAAGTGGCGCTGGCGTTGTATGATGCAGCCGGCCGCCTCATCGGCTATCGCAAACAGACGCTCACACCCGGCCTGGCCCCCGGCGAGGTGCGCGCTTTCACGCTGGCGGCCGATGTGCTCGGCGGCGAGGTCGACCATTTCACTGTGTTCGCAGAAGGACGCCCATGACGACTGATGGTCAGCCCAGCGATCCCGCGCCCGCGCCGCGCGGCGTGTATGACTTCATTCACGGTCTGGTGCGGTTCTTGGTGAACACGCTCTGGCGCTGCACCGTCACCGGGCGCGAGAACCTCCCGGCCACCGGCCCCTACTTGGTAGTGACCAACCACCTGAGCGTGTTCGATGCACCGCTGGTCTTCGCCAACGTCACTGGGCGGGCGGTGATGTTTGGGGCCGACAAGTGGCGGCGCACACCCGGCGTGAAGCAGCTGCTGGAGGGGGTGGGCGTCATTTGGGTCACGCGCGGCGAGGCCGACACCGACGCCATGAAGGGCGCGCTGCGCGTGCTGAAGAGCGGGCGCATTCTCGGCGTGGCCCCAGAAGGCACGCGCAGTCCGACGGGCGCGCTGATCCAGGGCAAGCCGGGGGCCGCCTACCTGGCCGACCGGGCGCGGGTGCAGTTGGTGCCCATGGCCATCACCGGCACCGAGAACATCGCCCGCTGCTGGAAACGCCTGCGCCGCCCGACCATTCGCTGCCTCATCGGCCGGCCGTTCACCCTGCCCGGCGACGGCCGCGCCAAAGGCCCGCGCCTGGATGAGTTTACCGAGCAGATCATGTGCACGCTGGCGGCCATGCTGCCGCCGGAGTATCGCGGCGTGTACGCCGACCACGCGCTGCTGCACGAGCTGCTGGCGGCGAGCGTGCCGCAGGCCTGAGCCATGCCCGGCTTTTTAGAGAACGCCCTGGCCCCCAGCCTGCCGCTCGATGGCGACTGGACGTTCTCGCTGGCCGGCCGCGCGCCGCAGACCATCCCCGTGCCCTCGGCCTGGGAGGCGCATGTCACCGACAAGCGCCTCGACGGCCCCGCCCACTACCACCGCAATTTTGAGTTGCCCGCCGACTGGCTCGCCCCCGGCCGCCGCGTGTGGTTCGAGGCCGATGCCATCAGCTTTCATGTCACGGTCAGCGTCAACGGCCAAGCGGCCGGCACACACGCCGGCCTGTGGTCGCCGTTCCAGTTGGATGTGAGCGACCTCGTGCGCCCCGGCGCGAACCGCATCGCGCTGGAGGTGTGGAAGCCGGGCGACACCTATCCCCTGCGCGAGACGCTCTCCGGCTTTCTGCCGGATGTCATCACACCGTTCGGCGGGCCGTGGCAGAGCCTGCGCCTGCGCTGTTTCACCGCCGCGCTGGCCGACCTGCGCGTGCAGGCGCGTGAGGATGACGTGCTGGCGGTCAGCGGCTGGGTGTTAGGCCTCGTGCCCGGTCTCGCGCCCGGCGCGGCCGAGGCCCACGTCACGTTGGACGATGAGCCCGTGGCGGCGGGGCTCCTGGACGCCGTCGGCGCGTTTGCCTTCGAGCTGCCCACCGCCGGCCTCGCCCGCTGGCGGCCGGACGACCCGCGCTTGCATACGGTTTCCGTGATGGTGCGGCAAGGGGGCCTGACGGTGACCCAGGCCGAGCGCCGCGTGGGGCTGCGGGCGGTGCGCGTGGCCGGCGGGGCGACCTGGCTGGACGAGCGCCCGCTGCATCTACGCGGCGTGCTCGATTGGGGCTGGCACCCCGATCTGATTCGACCAACGCCCAGCCGCGCCCTGCTTGTGAAACAGTTCGCCCAAGCCCGCTCGCTCGGCTTCAACACCATCAAGCTGTGCCTGTTCGTGCCGGACGAGACGACGTTCGACGTGGCCGACGAGTTGGGCATGCTGCTGTGGCTCGAACTGCCCATGTGGCTGCCCAAGGTCACGCCAGCGTTACAAACGCTCGCCCACGCCGAGTATGCCGCGCTGCTGCGCCGCCTGCACCATCACCCCTCGCTGGTGGTGCTGAGCCTGGGCTGTGAGCTCAATGCCGATGCCAGCGCCGGGTTTCTGCAAGGGCTGGCCGCATTGGCGCGCGAGTGGCTGCCGAACGCGCTGCACTGCGACAACAGCGGCTCGGCCGAGGCCTACGGCGGCGTGGCGACGGCGCTGAGCGACTTTTACGACTACCATTTCTACACCGACCCGCATTTCTTTCAGCCGCTGGTGGAGCACTTTGACCGCGGCTATCGCGCCGCCAAGCCCTGGCTGTACGGCGAGTTCTGCGACGCCGACACGGGCCGCGACTTCAGCGCGCTCGACCCGCTGCCCTGGTGGCTCACCGACCCGGTGAGCTTGCAGCGCGATGACTACCTCTCGCAGTTGGCGCACCGCGCGCGCCTGGCCGCCGCCGATGTGGCCGATGGCGGCGCGGCGCTGACGCAGCAAGCGCGCCCGCAGGCCACGGCGATTCGCAAATACATCTTTGAGCTCACGCGCCGCCATAGCGCTACCGGCGGCTACGTCGTCTCGGGTTGGGCCGACACACCCATCACCACCTCCG
>JAYUUW010000901.1:0-2730 GCA_043754665.1 Anaerolineales bacterium
GGGGGACCGGCCCGCCTGAACTCTAAGCGCTTACTGCTGTTGGCCGTCGCCTTGGCCGGGTGTGGCCGCGCCGCCACGACCGGTACTCCGGTCGCGCCCACCTTAGCGCCGCTTGACGTGACCGCCGCAGCCGAAGCCGCTGTGACGCAGGGGCAGGCGCTGTTTCGCAACAAGGGCTGCGTCACCTGCCATGTGAACACGCGCGTGCCCGGCAAGACCGGCCTGCTGCAAATTGGCCCGGACCTTTCCGCCTACACCACTGAGGCCGCCTTCCTGCGCCAGTGGCTGGCCGACCCGCGCAGCGTGCGTCCAGCCACGGTCATGCCCGACCTGGAGCTGACCCCCGCCGAGATCGACGACTTGATCGCCTTCCTCAACGCGCCGCGCTGAGCCAGTCGGCGATCTGCCGATCTGTCTTGCCCATCGGGTAATCCCCCAGCGCGCTCACCGCCACCCACCGGCGCGGCGTCGCCCCCGCCCGCAGCCGCCCCGCCTGCCACGCGCCCGCCACCATGTGCAGCCGCAGCCGGAAGTGCGTGAATGTGTGGCGCAGCGTCGGCCCCGCCGGCCCCAGCGCCACCGTCAGCCCGTACTCGTCGCGCAGCAGCGCCGTCAGCGCCGCCGCCCGCGCCTCTTCATTATCCTCCGCCGCGCACGCCGCCGCCGGGAACGCCCACAGCCCGCCCAGCAATTCGTCCGCCGCCCGTTGCACCAGCAGCACCTTATCGCCCTTGCGGATCACCCCCGCCACCTGGTGCCGCACCGGCTGCGTCCGCGGCGCCGGCCTCACCGGGCGCTCGGCCTGCAAGCCCAGCCGGAAGGCCGCGCACTGCGCCTGCACCGGGCATAGCAAGCACAACGGCGCGCGCGGCAGGCAGATCGTCGCGCCCAAATCCATCAGCGCCTGGTTGTAATCGCCAGCCCGCCCCGGCGGTACCAGCCGGTCGGCCAGCGCCCACAGTTCCTTCTCGCCCGCCGGCGACTTCACATCGGTGGTCACATTGAACACGCGGGCCAGCACGCGCTTCACATTGCCGTCGAGCACCGCCGCATCCACCCCAAACGCCATCGAGGCCAGTGCGCCCGCCGTGTAGCGGCCAATGCCGGGCAGCGCCCGCAGTTCGGCCACCGTGCGCGGCAGCGCCCCGCCATGCTCAGCCACCACCACCTGCGCCGCCCGGTGCAAATTGCGCGCCCGCGAGTAATAGCCCAGCCCCTCCCAGGCCGCCAGCACCGCCTGCTGCGGCGCCGCCGCCAGCGCCGCCAGCGTGGGGAAGGCCGCCAGCCAGCGGGCATAGTACGGCCGCACCGTCTCCACCTGCGTCTGCTGGAGCATGATCTCCGACACCCAAATGTGATACGGGTCCGGCGCATTGCGCCACGGCAGCGCGCGTTGGTGCACGGCATACCAGGCCAACAGCGCAGCCGCGAAACCAGTCGTCATGCGCGGATTATACCGGCGGACGCCCCCCCGTTGGCTCCACCAGCCGCCCGCCGTCACCCGCCCGCCTGATTTGTCACACCTGCCCAAACGCCCTATGTTTGGGTTCCGAGGCCCGCCTCAGGCACGTGGCCCTACCGCTGCATTGGGGCGGGCGAGGAATCTCGGCTGTTAGCACGAGCACGCTTAGACAATACCACCCACCCGCCCAGATTCCAGCTGAATCCCAGCGATTCGGCGCATGTGTATAAGTCGCCCATTTGTGGGGATAACTGGCATATTATGTGGACAAAAGTGTGGAAGTCGCGGCCTAATCTCTGGATAAGTGCTAACAGCCAATCGGCACTGCACCGACTCACACCCGCGTCGGAAAATAACTGGCCCGCCGCGGGGCCGGCCGCCGTTATGGTTCGGGCGAACACTCAGAGTCACCGCTTGCGGGCGCGCTGCTGTCCGCCGCGAACGCGCCACCCCAATCCCGACCCGGCCGGGCCGAATTCGCCCCCGCCGCCCCGCTTACCCCCACTGGTGGCCGACTCACCCTCCGAGTCCGGCAGTGCTGGCGGGCGGCGCGGCCTCTCAGTCCAGCCCAGACCCGGCGCGCCCGGTTCAAATTTCCTTAACATTGGCGGTGCCTTAAAAGAATCGAATCTTTTAAAGTAGAATCGCGATTCAACCTTGAATGACTCCCCTCGCTCTGCTAGAATGCCCCTCGCTGTCGAAGAACACGCCCAACCGCCAACCCGGCGCACCAACCAATCCGGTAGACTTTTACCAGACCCTGGCACGGTCGCGACAGACCGCAGCGCTTAGCCAACCTACTTTTAGGTTGTGCGGCGCGCGGCTCACGCTCGGCCGCTTTTGCGTCGGTTGGCACCGGCGGGGCGAATCACATTTCTCACCGACAGGGGAGAGCACCAATGCAGCCTGAACAAGTTTGGCAAGCGGCCCTCGGCCAACTTCAACTCGAAATCCCCAAGAGCACGTTCGACACCTGGGTGCGCGGCACCGCCCTGTTGTCGCAAGACGACGGCGCGTATGTCGTCGGCGTCAACAATGCCTACGCCAAAGACTGGTTAGAGAATCGCCTGCACGGCACCGTCAAGCGCACCCTCAGCGGCCTGGCCGGGCGTTCGGTCGACGTGCGCTTTGTGGTCGCGCCCGCCAACGGCAACGGCAACGGCCATGCCGCCTCCGAGCCGGCGCCGGCCCCCGAGGCCCCCAGCGCTCCGGAGTTCGTCAGCAGCCCGGCTTCCACCGCCTCGACCCTCAATCCTAAATACAAATTC
>JAYUUW010000902.1:0-2351 GCA_043754665.1 Anaerolineales bacterium
TGGTCATCGTGTGTCCTCCCATGGTTGGTTTCGCCATCACCCATGAAGACGCCGGTGACCATTTTTGTCAAATTACACCACGTTCTGAGACATTATCGGGGACTCAGGCGACGATGGACTGCCAACCGCCGGCCCACAACGCCGCCGCTTGCTCACCCACCCCTTTAGGCCCCCCAGACCATTTATACGCTTTAGGCCCCTGCGCCAGCCCGCTTAGCGGCCAACCGCCGGCCCCCGCGCCCGCGCCGCAATTTCCCCCGGTCGCACGCCAGTGCTACAATCCCGGAGCTTTGGGTCGGGCGGGCCGCAAGGGGCCAACCGGCCAACTGTCTGAGCGCTGGCAGCTAACCAGGAGACCCGATGACAGATTCCAAGCCCTTGCCTGGCCGCCGCATCGGGTTCGTGTCGACCCGCTTTGCCGGCACCGATGGCGTCTCGCTGGAAACTGAGAAATGGGCGGCCGTGCTGGAACGGCAAGGCCACCGCTGCTTCTATTTCGCCGGTGAGTGCGACCGGCCGCCCGAACGCAGCCGGGTCGTCCCGGAGGCCCACTTCGCTCACCCAGTCATCGCCGCCGTCGGCAACGCCGCCTTCGACAACGACCTGGCCGCCCCCGACCTGGAGGTCTTCTCCAACCCCAAGCTGGCGGGCGTCCACAAGGCCACGCACCACCGGGTGCGGCCCCCGCGGCTGTCCGCGCGCCTCCGCGAGCTGGCGCTGTACTTAGAAGACCAGCTCTACCAGTTCGTCCGCGACTTTGACCTCGAGTTGTTGATCGTCGAGAATGCGCTGGCGATCCCCATGAACCTGCCCTTGGGCATCGCCCTGACGGAGTTCATCGCCGAAACCGGGCTGCCGATCATTGCCCACCACCACGATTTTGCCTGGGAACGCCAACGCTTCATGGTGAGCTGCGTAGACGACCTGCTGCGGCTGGCGTTTCCGCCCGCGCTGCCCACTATTCGGCATGTGGTCATCAACTCGGTGGCCGCCGCCGAATTGAGCCGGCGCGTGGCGGTCACCCCCTTCATCATCCCCAACGTCATGGATTTTGACCATCCGCCGCCGCCGCCCGACGCGTATGCCCACAATATCCGCGCCGAACTGGGGCTGGCGCCGGATGAGTTTTTCTTGTTGCAGCCCACCCGGATTGTGCAGCGCAAAGGCATCGAGCACGCGATAGAGCTGGTGAAGCGGCTGGAATTGAAGGCCCGCCTGGTGATCTCGCATGCCTCCGGCGATGAAGGCTCCGGGTATGAGGGGCATCTCCGTAACTTTGCCGCGCTGCTGGGGGTGCCGGTCAGCTTTGTCGCCGGCGTCATTGGCGACCAGCGCGGCCGGACCGCCGATGGCCGGAAGGTCTACGCGCTGCACGACGTTTACCCCTATGCCGATTTGGTGACCTATCCCTCGACGCTGGAAGGGTTTGGCAATGCCTTCTTGGAGTCGATTTATTACCGGCGGCCGATTGTGGTTAACAATTACTCGATCTTTGAGGTGGACATCAAACCCAAAGGCTTCCGGGTGATTGAATTCGACGGCTATATTGCCGAAGAGACGATTCAACAGACGCGGCAAGTGTTGACCACGCCCAGTTTGGCGGCCGAGATGGCCGAGGTGAACTACGACTTGGCCCGCCGGCATTACTCCTACACCATGCTGGAACGCCGCCTCCAAACCCTGCTGGCCGACCTTTTCGGCGAGGATGAGCCCTGAGGCCGACCTTGGCTGACGACCGGCGGCCCCCACGGCCGCCGTTTGCTCACCCAACCCTGTCGGCCTCTCAGTCCCTTCATACACTTTAGGCCCCAAACCAGCCCGCTTGGCTGACAATCGCCGGCCCCACGGCCGCCGCTTGCTCACCCATCCCTTTTGGCCCCGAACTGGCGCGCGCCATCTTCCATCCTCCGAACACACGTGCTACAATCTTTTCGCATGGCCCTCGAACTGAACAAACTCACGCAAGACGTGGCCGCGCTGGGCGTCAACCTGGCCGAGCGGCTGACCGATTTGGCCGAGCGGCTGCCGCAGGCCCAGGCCAACCTGCGCGCCATCGGCGAGGCGGATGACGCGCTGCGCCGCAAGGTCGATCTGGCGCTGGGGTTCCGCTGGGCGGGGGCCATCCCCACCGACGAGCCGGTCGACGCGGCCTACCCGCCGCCGCCGATCCCGGCCCGCCACACGGTCATCGCCGCCGACGGCTCGCAAATTTACCCCGACCGGCATGGCGTGGCGCTGTACTACCTCATCAACATCGGCAGCATTGTCTTCCGCACCGGGCTGGAGCGCGCCCCGAGCATCAGCTCGACACCGCAAGTCTTTTATGAAGACAAGGACCTGTTTGAGCCCAA
>JAYUUW010000903.1:0-3009 GCA_043754665.1 Anaerolineales bacterium
CCGGCCCGCCACCCTGCGTTTTTCGCAAGGGTCTGATAGTTAATCTCAATTATCCACCGTGCGGTGAGCCGGCCGGCTGACGGTGTAGAGCGCGACGGGGCCTCTATCAGCCTAGCCGCAGGTCAAGTTCTTGTTTGAAAAACAAGTCGGTCCACGAACGCCCGGGAGGCCGCGGTCCTCTCGGGCGTCGCGCGGCCTAGTGGGCGCAGCAGCCGCCTCCGCCGCAACAGCCCTCGTCCTCACAGTCGTCTGGGTTCCGCTGCCATAGTTGGTTGGTCATCGTTGTCACCTCCTTCCTGCCAGAAGTCTCGGCCGCGCGGGCGGCCTCCCCTGGTGCAATCATATAGATATTCTTCTATACGTTCGTGATTATATAGAAGTTTGTCTATGCGTGTCAAGCGGCAATCGGGTTGAGATTTAGCTTGCCCGCGCCGGGGTACAATACGCCGCCATGGATACCCTCGACTTCGGCTACGCCTTCGAGCCGGATAGCTCGCCCGACCACCCGGCCCACACCCGCCTGCGGATTGTGCTGCGCGCCCACCCCACTCACGCCCACTACGACCCCGAGCGCGTTACCCTGCCCATCATCACGCCTGGCCATGAAATCCAGGCGCTGCAGCTCTATCACCCCTGGCCGGCGGACCGGGCCTACCGCGCCGCCGCCGGGCGCATTGTCTTGCAAGACCGGCTGGGCAAAAAGGTCGAGGCCTTTAGCTTTGGCGGCGCGGTCACGCTCGACGCCGAGCCCGAATACGTCGTCGTCCACCTCGAGTCGCCCGCGCCCATCCTGGCCCTGCAATTCCCCGGCAGCGTCTCTAGCCACCTGACCGACGCGGTCGAAGGCCTGCTGGCCCAGCGCCGCGCCGCGCACGATGTGGCCGGGCAGCCCCACTATTTCGAAACGTGCCTGGCGCAGCTCGCGCCCGACGCCCTCTACCAGGCCTGCCTGCACGCGCTCCACGCCCGCCTCAGCGCCCGCTACGTGGCCGTGGCCGAGCACGCCCTGGCCCCCTTTGTCCATCACGCCCTCCAGCCCAGCGCCCGCCCGCTCGAAGACCTGCTCTAGCCCTCGCCGCCCGCCGCCGCTCTTTGCCGCCTGCCGCCTGCATCCTGCCCTCCCCCGCGCCTCCAGCCAGTCTGACAGCCCCTGTCAGCTACGCCGCCGCCGCCCAAACCCCGCCTTTTTCCGCGCTTTCGCTGTCACAGCGCTGGTCGAGCCGCGTCAGGCAGCCGCCCGCCCCCGGTGCTAGAGTGACCCTTACTCGCGCACTCGGCGCGGGGCAGTGGTTGGAGGTCAGAATGAATTACCCCTTGTTAGGCGGCCTGCTCGTCGCCAGCCTGTTCCTGCTGATCGTGCTGCTGGCCCTGGGCCAGAGCCTGCTCGGCCTGGTCGTCATCAGTGAGCGCCAGGTCGGCATCGTCGTCAAGAAGTTCTCGCGCCGCGGCCTCGCCCCCGGCAGCCTCATCGCCCTCACCGGCGAGGCCGGCTACCAGGCCGACACCCTGGCCCCCGGCTGGCACTTCGGCTTCTGGCCGTGGCAATACACCGTTATTAAGGCCCCGGTCGTCCTCATCCCGCAGGGTGAGATCGGGCTGATCGTCGCCGCCGCCGGGCAAATGATCCCGCCCGACCGCATCTTGGGCCACATCATCGACTGCGATAACTTCCAAGACGCGCGCAAGTTCCTGACCAACGGCGGTGAGAAGGGCCGCCAGCTCGGTTTGCTCACCGCCGGCACCTACCGCCTCAACACGGCGCTGTTCAACATCATCACCACCGGCAGCGCCGAGAAGAACGGCATGACCCCCGGCCGCCTGCTGGTCTACTCGGTCCAGCCGGATAAGGTCGGCATCGTCACTACGCTCGACGGCGCGCCGATCCCCGAAGGCGAGATCGCCGGGCCGGCCGTGCCGGGCCACAACAACTTCCAGAACGCGCAGACCTTCTTAGATGGCGGCGGCCACCGCGGCCTGCAAGAGCAAGTGCTGCTGTCGGGCTCGTGGAACGTCAACCCGTGGTTTGCCGTCATCGAGCAGGTGCCCATGACCGAGATCCCCATCGGCCACGTCGGCGTGGTCATCTCGTTCGTCGGCAAGGCGCACGAAGACATCAGCGGCCTGGCCTTCATGCACGGCGACCTGGTCAACCAGGGCCACAAGGGTGTGTGGGTCACCCCGCTCTACCCCGGCAAGCACCCGCTTAACACGCGCGTGATGAAGGTCGAGTTGGTGCCGACCACCAACATCGTGCTCAACTGGGCCAGCCGCACCGAAGCCCACCGCTACGACGACAAGCTCTCGTCCATCACGGTGCGCTCGCAAGACGGCTTCAGCTTCAACCTGGATGTGGCCCAGATCATCCACATCGGCGCGCTGGATGCGCCCAAGGTCATCTCGCGCGTCGGCGCCGTGCAGAACCTGGTCGATCATGTGCTCGAGCCGATCGTCGGCAACTACTTCCGCAATTCGGCCCAGGCCTCCACCGTGCTCGACTTCCTCTCGGCCCGCAGCCAGCGCCAGCAGGAAGCCGCCGCGCACATCGGCGTCGCCATCCGCGCCTACGACGTGCAGGCCATTGACACGCTCATCGGCGACATCACGCCGCCGGCCACGCTCATGGCCACCCAGACCGACCGCAAGATCGCGGAGGAGCAGCGCAAGACGTTCGAGGTGCAGCAGGCCGCCCAGAAGCAGCGCCAAGAGCTGGTGCGCGAGACCGCCCTGGCCGACATCCAGCAGGATATGGTCAAGGCCGAGCAGGGCGTCAACATCGCCGAGCTGCACGCCAACGCTCAGATCAAGCAGGCCACCGGCGAGTCGGAGTCCATCCGGCTGCGCGCTCTGGGCGAGTCGGAGGCCATCCGCGCCACCGGCGCGGCCAAGGCCGATGCCTACACCGTCGGCGTGACCGCCCTCGGCGCGCAGGCCTACACCGCCCTGCAAGTGATGCAGATCGTCGGCGACCAGCGCGTGCGCGTGGTGCCCGATGTGGCCGTCACCGGCGCG
>JAYUUW010000904.1:0-5386 GCA_043754665.1 Anaerolineales bacterium
TCTCTACGACGGGACGCGGCTGACCTTCGGCGCGGCGCGCTGGGCGGTGGGCTATACCAATGGGCTTAATGGCCAGCCCCACCAATATCCGGTGACCGAGTTGGTGGCGCAGCGCGGCGAACGGATGGTGGTGCCGGATGTGCGCGCGCACCCGGCTTGGGGCGGGGGAGCCGGCGATGGCGCGCTGGTCAGCCTGCCGCTGTGCAAGGGCGACGCGGTGCGCGGCGTGATGAATGTGGCGTTTGACGGCCCGCGCCGCTTCGACGAGCACGACCTGCGCCTGCTTGACCTGCTGGGTGATCAGGCGGCCGTCGCCCTAGAGAACGCCCGCCTCTTTGAGGCCGAGCGGCGGCGGGCGGTGCAGTTGGCCCTGCTCTCCGACGTCAGCCAGCAGGTGGCCGATACGCTCGATGAAGGCCTGCTCTTGCAGCGCACCACCGAGGCCATGGTCAACGGCCTGGGCTTTGCCGAAGCGGCCATTCTGGTGCCGGCCGGCGGCGACGACCTGCGGGTGGTGGCGCTGTCGAAGACGGAATTGATGGTAGTGGAGATTGGCTTTCTGCAGAAATTCGGTTCCGGCGTCATTGGCCAGGCCGCCACCACGCGCGCCCCGTATGTCGCCAATGATGTTGGCCGCGACCCCTACTACTTTGACCCTGGCGGCCGGGGGGCCGGCTCGGCCATTGCGCTGCCGATGGTGCGCGAAGCCGAATTGTTGGGCGTGCTGTATATCGAGACCAGCGTGCCGAATGCCTTCACGCCGCTCGATGTCGTGGCGTTTGAGACGCTGGCCCGCCACGTGGCCACCGCCTGGCAGAATGCCCGGCTGTTCGCGGGGGCGCGCCAGCGCCTCGACTACCTGACGGCGCTCCAAGCAGTGTCGAACGAAATCGCGGCCTCGCTGGACCTCGACCGCATTATTGACAACGTCGTCCACCAACTGAATACCATGTTTGGCTACCGTTACGTCAGCCTGTATGTGCTGGACCACGCGGTGCTGCGCCTGAAGGCGCAGGTGGGCTATCCCGAGGAACGCATCATCTACGAGGTGCCGATTGAGCGCGGTGTGTCGGGCCGGGCCGTGCGCACGCGGCAGACCCAGTTTGTGCCCGAGGTAAGTGCGGAGCCAGAGTTCCTGCGGGCGCTGTACGCCGTCCGCAGCGAGATCTGCGTGCCCCTGCTCACCGAGCACGCCGTCTTGGGGATTTTGAACGTGGAGAGCGGCCCCGAGCAGGTCCTGACACCGGCCGATGTCACCCTGCTGATGGCGTTGGCCGCGCAAGTGACGGTGGCGATGGTCAACGCGCAGCTCTTTGAGGCCGAGCGCGATCAGCGCGAACTGACGGAAATTCTGCGGGCCGCCAGTCTGGTGCTCAGCACCAGCCTAGACTTTGAAGAGGTGCTCGATGGCCTGCTGGCCCAAGTGGAACAGATTGTGCCGTTCGATGCCGGCAGCGTGATCCTAATTGAGGGCGGCTGGACGCGGCATGCGCGTCAGCGCGGCTACGACCGCTTGGGCGGGCGGGTGGACACCGCCACGCAAGACATTCACCTGGAGGTCGCGGCCACCCCCAACTTGGCCCACCTAATAAGCACCCGCCAGCCGCTGCTGGTGGCCGATACCGCGCTCTACCCTGGCTGGCGGCCGGTGCCGGGCACGCCCTTCTTGCGGTCGTGGGTGGGCGTGCCCATTGTGGCCCAAGGCGAGGTGCTGGCATTGTTCAGCCTTGAAAAGCGCGAGGTGGGATTCTTCACGCCGGAGCACGCCCGCCGCTTGACGGCCTTGGCCGGGCAGGTGGCGCTGGCGCTGCAAAACGCCCGCCTCTATGCCGCCCAACGCCGTCGCAGCGAAGACCAGCGCCTGCTGCTGCTGGCCGCGCGCGATCTGTCGGCCGGGTTGTCGCAGGCGGCGGTACTGTCGGCCACCGCCCGCCACATGACCGAAGGGCTGCACAACGACGGCTGCACCATTTATAGTTGGGACCGCGAGGCCCACCGCCTGGTGACTCTGCTGGACCATGCCGGGAACGGCACCGACCGCGTCGATGCCATCGGCAACACGCATGCGCTGGACGACTTCCCGGTGACCGCGCGGGTGCTGGAGGCGCGCCAGCCGGCGATGCTGGATTTGAATGACCCCGCTCTCGACCCCGCCGAGGCGGCCGTCATGCGGGCCTTTGGCCTGGGCCACATGATCATGCTGCCGCTGTTCAACGGCGAAGAAGTGTTCGGCCTAATTGAGGTGCACCGCAACCTCGGGCGGCCGGCCTACATCGACTCGGACCTGCAATTGGCGCAGAGCCTGGCGGCCCAAGCGGCGGTGGCCTTCGACAATGCCCGCCTGCACACCGCCGTGCAGGAGAATCTGCGGGAGCTGAATGCGCTGCTGAAGGCCAACGAGGCGCTGCTCAGCACGCTGGAACTCGAGCCGCTGCTGCAAAACATTCTCGATGCTGCCCTGCAAGCCGTGCCGGCGGCGCACAAAGGCACCGTGATCTTGGTCGATGACGCCCGCGCCGAACTCAAAATCCGGGCGGTGCAGGGCTATCACGACCCGCGCATGTTGGGGTTAAGCTTCAGCCAGGAGCTGGGCTTTGCAGCGCGGGCGCTCCGCCAAAACCAGCCCCTGCTGGTCAGCGATACGCGCGTGAGGGGGATTGATGAGATAGTGCTAACGCCGCCGGTGCCGGAAATGGCGTCGATCGCCTCGGCGATTGTGGCCCCGCTCGCGCCCAAGGGCGCCGCCGCGCCCTATGGCGTGATCAGCCTCGATGCGGTCACCACTAACGCCTTTACCGCCGCCGACCTCCGGGTGCTGGTCGCGTTTGCCACCACCGCCGCCGTCGCCATCGACAACGCCCGCCTGCACGCCGAGGTGCAGCGCCTGGCTGTGACCGATAGCCTGACCGACCTGGCCAACCCGCGCGCCTTTGAGCAGGCGCTGCTCACCGAGTTTCACCGCGCCAGCCGCTACGGCTACGCCCTGTCGCTGGTGATCATGGACATCGACGCGTTCAAGCTCTACAACGACACCTACGGCCACCCGGCCGGCAATGAGCGTCTGAAAGGTATCGCCGACATCCTGCGTGCCACTGTGCGCGACCCCGACCTGCCGGTCCGGTACGGCGGCGAGGAGTTTGCGCTGCTGTTGCCGCACACTACCAAGGGCGGCGCCCTGGCCCTGGCCGAGCGGATTCGCGTGGCGGCCGAGGCGGCGGCCCCGGCCGCAATCCAGCGCGGCGGACCGATTTCTGGCTACAGCTTGAGCCTGGGCGTGGCCGCCTTCCCCTCCGACGCCCGTTCGGTCGACGAACTGGTGGTGGCCGCCGACAATGCCGAGTTGGTCGCCAAGCGCGGCGGCAAAAACCGGGTCGTGGCTGCCCCGCTGCTGCCTGGCGCGCTGCCGCCCGATTGACCCGGCCCGGTCTGGTACAATCCGCTTCGCCGTGATGTTTAACCTCTGTTGGCAGTTAAGTACCCTCTGGGCTGGGCCGCGCCCATGACACGGCCGGCCCGCGCCGGGCGCGGCATGGCCGCCGCCGTTAGCGTGCTGCTGCCGCTGGTCCTCGGCGGGGGGTTGCTGGTCGCCTGGCAGCGTGGCTTTCAGGCGGCGCTGCAGGGGCCGTATGGGCAGCCCGTCAATGACGTGATCTTGGGCGAACTACTGCCGGGCGTGTGCCCCGGCCAGACCTTTGTGGCCGATGCGCCCGGCCTCTACCGCGTGGATGTGATGCTCGCGAACTATCAACGCACCAACACCGGCCCCCTGGTGCTGCACCTGCGGGCCGCCCCCTTTGCGGCGGTCGACTGGGCCACCGTCACGGTCGACATGGCCGCGGTGGCCGACAACGTCTTTCACACCTTCAGCTTCGAACCGCTGCCGCTGCCGGCGGGCGTGCCGGCCTACTTCTGTTTGGAAGCCCCCACCGCCCAGCCCGGCAACGCCATTACGCTGCTGCCGCACCGGGCCGACGCCTATGCGGGCGGGCGGGCCCTGTGGGCCACCGGCGCGCCGCTGGTGCAGGCGGCCGACCTGACCTTCCGGTTGTATTACCGGCCCGGCGCGCAATGGGCGGTTGAGGCCGGCTTGCAGCGCCTGGCGGCCAACAAGCCGGGTGTGTTGGGCCAGCCGGCGTTCTACCGGGGGCTGTTCTTCACCTATGTCGTCCTGCTGCTGGCGCTGGCCGGCGCGCTGGCCTGGCGCGTGCTCACAGCCTGGCCGCCGCTGGCCGCCGAGGCGCCGCCCGCATGACTGCTCCCATCATCACCTTTCAGGATGTCAGCAAACGCTACGTGCTTCGGCACGAACGGCCGCGCTCGTTTCGTGAAATGTTTGCCACGCTGCTGCGCCGCCAGCCGGCCCGCCCCAGCCGCGCCAACCTGTGGGCGCTAGAGGGCGTGTCGTTCAGCATCGACCGGGGCGAAAGCGTCGGCCTCATTGGCCCGAACGGCGCGGGTAAGAGCACCGCGCTCAAGCTCATCAGCCGCGTCATTGTGCCCACTTCCGGCCGCCTGGGCGTGCACGGCCGCGTGGCCAGCCTGCTGGAGCTGGGCACCGGCTTTCACCCCGACCTGAGCGGGCGCGACAATGTCTTTCTAAACGGCGCGCTCATCGGCATGGGCAGCGCCGAGATGCGCCGCAAGTACGATGCCATCCTTGACTTCTCGGAGCTGGCCGATTTTATCGACGTGCCGGTCAAGCACTACTCCTCCGGCATGTTTGCGCGGCTGGCCTTCGCCGTCAGCATCCACCTCGACCCAGAGGTACTGCTGGTCGATGAGGTGCTGGCCGTCGGCGACCAGGCCTTTCAGCGCAAGTGCCTCGACCGCATCTCGCGGCTGCAAGCCGAAGGCGTCACCATCTGCATTGTGTCGCACTCGCTCGACACCCTGCGCACCGTGTGTTCCCGCGCCATCTGGTTCGACCACGGCCACATCCGCGCCGACGGCCCGGCCGACCGCGTGATCCGGCAGTACGTCGACCTGGGCGTGGACCAGGCCTCGCGGCAGTTGGTGGAGAGCGCCGCCGCCGAGGCCAGCGAGGCGCGCCGTTGGGGCAGCCGCAAGGTCGAGATCACCGGCGTGCGCCTGACCAACGCCGCCGGCACGCCCCAAACGGTCTACACTACCGGCGAGCCGTTAGTGGTGCATCTGGACTACCGGGCGCCCGCGCCCATTGCCGACGCGGTGTTCGGCCTGGCGATGTTTCGGCAAGACGGGCTGCACCTCACCGGCCCCAACACCAGCTTTTCCGGGCTGACGCTGCCGGTGCTGCATGGGACTGGCACGGTGACTTACACCATCCCGTATCTGCCGTTCTTGGATGGCTTGTTCCAGGTCTCGGCGGCGGTGCACGCCCCCGGCGATGGCGAGATGTATGACTACC
>JAYUUW010000905.1:0-6695 GCA_043754665.1 Anaerolineales bacterium
GCCGTTCTGGATCTCGCTTATCAACCCGGCTCAATCTTAGCCAAGGCCGCTGAGGGCCACGCCCTGTCCGCCGGGCTGGGCATACTGTTGCTCGGTCTGGTGGCGGCGGCGGCGCTGATCGGCCCGAACCTCAACGGCATGGGCGGGTTTGGCGTCGGCCTATTCAGCGTGGCCGTGGTGCTGCTGTACGTGGTGGGGGCGCGGATGATCGCTCGCTTCGAGCAGCGGCGCTTGACCGAAGTACTGGAGCGCGGGGCGCAGGTCTTCAAGTACCACCAGATCAGCCAGCGGCGGGCCTGGGGCGTATTCGTGTTGAGCGCGGCCGCGGTGGTGGTGCTGGGTATCTGGCTGGCAGCGATCGGCGATCGGCTCTCCGCCGAGACCGGTCTGTCCCGCAGTTTCGTCGGCAATCTGTTCCTGGCCGTTAGCACATCGCTGCCTGAGGTCACCTCGAGCCTGGTCGCCATCCGGCTGGGCGCGATTGATTTAGCCATCAGTAATGCCTTGGGCAGCAACCTGTTCAACATCGCCCTGTTGGCGGTTTTTGATGTGGCCGACGGCCGGGGCAATGTGTGGGGGGCGCTCAGCACCGGCAATGCCCTGGCAGCCGTGGTCGCCATCATGATGACGGCCGTGACCGTCATCAGCCTGACCTATCGGGCCTCGGCGCGCACGCCGTACCGGTTGACTTGGGATGGCGCCGCGCTCATTGCACTGTACCTCGGGGTGATGGCGGCCCTTTATTGGCTGGGATAAGCGAGCAACGCCACACTGATGCACCGGCTATTGGGGAGGCGAACATGCCACAGCAAGAGACCGCGATTGCGCCACGCAGTCAGAAGCAGTTGTATTTTGAGCACCGCGATATGGACTATTACTTGGGCTGGATCATGGGGCGGGAGATCTATAGCGGCAGCCGCGCCACCGAATGCCTAGCCGCAGCCGAGCAAATACCGAACGGCGATCCGGTCGCCTGGCACCGCGCCTGGCAGCAACTAGCCGGGACGGTGGCGGCGGAAGCCCAGGCAGCCCAAGCGGCTGGTGATCGGGAACAGGCGCGGGGGGCCTATCTGCGCGCCTGCACCTATTATCGCGCGCCGCTGTTCATGATGAGCGCCCAAGACCCCGCGCTGCGGCCACTGGTGCAGCAGATGCAGGCTTGCTTCCGGGCCGCGGCCGAACTATTCGACCCGGTGATCGAAGCGGTGTCGGTGCCGTTCCGGGGCGAGGCGTTGCCCGGCTACCTCTGGAAAGTAGCTGACACCCTGCAACCACGCCCAACCCTGGTAGTCATTGGCGGCATCGAGACATTCGCCGAGGACTGTTACTTCATGGTCGGTCCAGCCGGGCCGGCGCGCGGCTACAACGTGCTGACGGTGGATCTCCCGGGGCAAGGCCTAAACCCGGAACACGGCCTGGTGTTCGAAGCCCGCATGGGGCCGGCCATTACGGCGGTCATCACGTATGCACTGAGCCGGCCGGAGGTTGAGCCACAGCGCTTGGCGCTCTTCGGGTTTAGCTGGGGCGGGCACGTCGTCATGAAGGGCGCCGAACAAGACACGCGCATACAGGCCTTGATCGCCAACCCGGCCATGCCGGACGTCTTCCGGGCGGCGTGGGCGCAGCAAGCCAACCACGGCCGAGGCGGCCCGATTGGTCTGCGCGTCATTGACCAAATTGCCTGGCGCATGGGGTTGAGCTTGCGTCCGACGCCGCGCAACGTGGCCCGGCGCTTTGGCAAGATCTACGACTATCTCACGCGCGGCCGCGCCCGTGTGGGCGCCATTCAGTGCCCGGTCTTGTGCCTGGCGGGTGAGGGCGAGGCCAAGATCACGCTCGATATTGCGCGTGCCATCCAGGCCCAGTTGAAGCACCCAGGCAAGCGGTTGCGTATTTTCACGAGCGCTGAAGGGGGCGAGGCCCACTGCCAGGTCAACAACCTGGCGCTGCCCAACCGTGTGATCTTCGACTGGCTAGATGAGGTGTTGGCGACTGGAGCGCCGGAGCCGGCCGGCACGGGTCACGAGCGGCGGTGCACTAGCGCGTTTGATCAGCGCGCTGCCACCAGGCATAGGTAGCGACCAGGCCGGCAGCGCCGGTCAGGGCGACTAGCACATAGCTGTGGAGGCCAAGCTGATCGGCGCGCGGACCGGCCAGCCCGCTGAACAACGGCGGGACCGACCAGGGGAACCAAGCGCCCCAGCCGGTGGCGGCCAGGATCTGCGCCAGGAAAACGGTCAGAAACATCCAGCCCATGGGGGGCAAATAACCACGGCCGGCGCTGGCCAACAACGCCACCGGCGGCATGAGCGCCAGCGTCAGCAGCGTGGTCAGGGACAGATCGAGCGCACCCCGCCACAGCAGCGCGGTAGACCAACCCGGCAACCCCACGGCATTGCCCACGAGCAGGCCAATGACGAAGATCACCCCCACGAGACACGCCGTCCAGACGGCGATCAGTACAAATTTGGCCGCGACAATCGCACTCCGCGGCGTGGGCGTGGCCAGTAGCTCTTTGGCGGTGTGATCGGAGAACTCACGGCCGAAGATCCAGGCCGTTACCAGGCTAAACAAGACCGCGCCCCCCACGGCCGTCGCCTGGGCCAGCAGCCCAAAGTAGGTCGGCCAGTCGGCCACGCCCACGGTGAGCTGGGCTTTGGCGCTGATCAGGCCCATCGACTGAGCGCGTTCGGGGTCTTTGAGAATAATCATGAACAGCCCGCCCATGAGCGGCGCCAGTGAAAAGCCCAGGGCCGTGAGCCACGGCAGCTTGGCCCGGCGCGCTTTCAAGAATTCGGCCCACAGGGCGGCACGCCACGCAGCGAAGTAGGCCAGTTTCATGCCGCCTCCCCCGTCAGCCGGAGAAAGTGCTGTTCCAGATCTTCCTGCTCGACCGCCAACCGCGTGGGCGGCGTTCCGGCCGCCACCAGCAGCCGCGCCACTTCGTCCGGCGCCGCCACGGCGCGGGCATCGGTGATGCTGAATCCCCCACCCTCACCCAGAATGGTGACGGCGTAGCCGGCCGCCTGGAGCGTCGCGCGCAGGGCGTCCCGGTCGCGGGCGTCGACCACCAGCCAGCGCGCTCGCCGTTGATCGAGCTCGGCCACGGTCAGCTCTTCGATCAAGTGCCCGCGGTGGATGATGCCAATTCGGGTGGCGAGCCGGTCAACTTCGGCCAGGAGGTGGCTCGACACAAAGACGGTGAGACCACGCTCGCGGGCCAACGCGCTCAACAGAGTCCGGATCTCGACGACGCCGGCCGGGTCCAGGCCGTTGGTCGGCTCATCCAGGATGACCAATTCTGGGTCGTGCAGCAGGGCGCGGGCCAGGCCCAGCCGCTGCAGGTTGCCGGTGGACAGCGTTCCGGCCCGCCGGTTGGCGTAGGCGCCCAGTCCAAAACGCTCAATGGCGTGGGGCGTGACGGAGCGGTCGGCGAGGCCATGCAGGCGGCGGGCAACGTCTAGGTTCTCGCGGACGGTCAGCTCGGGGTAGGCGGCCGGGGTCTCAACCAGATGGCCCACCCGGTCCCACGGGCCGCGCCCACCGGGGCCAACGGACTCACCCAATACCCGGATGGCGCCTTCGGTCGGATTAACCATGCCCAGCAAGGCCCGAATGGTCGTCGTCTTGCCGGCGCCGTTGAGGCCCAAGAAGGCATACACCTCGCCCCGCGCCACGTTCAGGCTGACGCCATCGACCGCGAGCACATCGCCAAAGCGCTTCGACAGGAAGATCGTTTCAATCGCGGCCGACATGGATATCCCCGCCTATCCACTCGTCTTGCGCAGACCCCAGACCTTGAGCACCGGAATCGCGACGATCAGCCCGGCATGCGGTTGGTCGAGCGGGCCGATGATGCGTTCGGTGGCGGCTACCAGGATATCTAAGTCGAGGTCGTCATCCACGACAGACCACAGGGTGCGGTGGTGGTCCTCGGTAGACTCGAGCAAGTCGTGCACCGACGGGAACAGGGGGACATCGTCGCGCAGCCGGCGCGCGCGTTGCAGGCCGGTCGAGTCCATGATGGTGGCATCACTGATGCCCAAGGCTTGCCAGGCGTCGAGCACCTCCCACATGCGCGACGGATCATCCAACACAGCCATCAGCAAAACAGGCATATAGTTAAGCTCCCTTCTCAGTGGCGGGTATGGTCGGCAGATCCGTCTCTGGCCGGTCGGCCCGGGCATATATCCAGCGCAGCATCAGCGGAGTGATCAGCGTGGTGACTAGGACCACCAGCACGATTTGAGCAAAGGCGACATTGTCGATCAGGCCCTGGCTCAGACCGACGCTGGCGACAATCAGGCCAACCTCGCCGCGTGAGACCATGCCCACCCCCAGGCGCAGCGCTTCGTTGCGCGGCAAACCACCCCACCACGCGCCGAGGCCGCTGCCCACGATCTTGCTGATCACGGCCACGACGATGAGCACCACCGCGAAGACCAGCGCCGTCCCCGTCACATCGCGCGCATTCGCGCCCAGGCCAATGCTCACGAAAAACAACGGCACGAAGAAGCCATAGGTCAGCGCCGACAAGTTGTGCTCAATCTGCTGGCGCAGGGGCGAGCGCGCCACGGCCAGGCCGGCCACAAAAGCGCCCGTGATGGCCGCCACGCCGCCCAGCGCCTCCGCCGACCAGGCGTAGAGCAAAGCCAGAGCGATGGTGAACGAGACGAGCCCGTGGCTGATGGGTAGCCGCTCCACCCGCCGCAGGAGCGCCGGGATCAGCCAGAAGCCCAAGACGATGGCGACGACCAGATAAATGGCCATGCGCAGCAACACGATTACCACTGCGCCCAGGCCGCCGCTGCCGGTGCCGCCGCCCAGCGCCAGAAAAATGGACAAGATCAGGATGACCAGCACATCATCAAAGACGGCCGCGCCGAGTAGAGTCAGGCTCTCACGCCGGCGCAGCACGCCGAGTTCCATGAGGGTCTGGGCCGAGATACTGACCGACGTCGCGCTCAGCACGATGCCCAGGAAAAGCGCTTGGTTCACGCTGCTGCCGAAGAGCAGCGCCGCGCCCATGCCCAGTCCAAGCGGCAGAATAACGCCCAGCAGCCCAGCCAGCGCGGCCGCCCGGCCGGTCTTGAGCATCTCTTTCAGCTCAATCTCCATGCCGGCCAGGAACATCAGGAAAATGACGCCGATTTCCGCCAGGTGTTTGACGCCCGCCTCGAGATGGGTATCGGTAAACCAGGACAATTGAAAGAAGCCCAGCACGGTGGGGCCGAGCAAGACGCCGGCCAACAGTTCGCCGAGCACAGCCGGCTGGTTTAGGCGGCGACTGAGGGCGCCGCCGAGACGCGCGCAGAGGATCAGCACACCGACCGCAAGAAAGAATTGTAGGGTTGCGCTCACAGGTCACCTGTCAGGGGAAATAGAAAAAGGCTGCCCAAAGTAGCGACAGCCTCCACCGTGCCCGGAATTTCTCGAAGGGCCGGACGCCCCGTATTTAGTTTTCGCCTGGACACAGTATAACCGATTGCCGATGTCCACACGCAGCGGCGCACTGACGTATGAGTGGCCGCAGGCGACCATCACGGTAACATCAGCCTGGGATAGAGGCTATCCGTAATAATACCTATCTGTCGATAAGCGGTGCTGGTAACCTAAGCCGTGAAGAGCTTTCTCAGCCACTCTGCGGCGGCACACGATAGCTCAGCAACTCTTCCAGGCTCCAAATATGGTCCGTTACTCCTGCCGCCATGGCGGGTGTGCGTTGTTCCCATTGGCGCCCATACGGCCCGGGCGCCTCAAGCTTGAGTTTCAGGGCGCTGTGTGGTCGGACGAAATTGAAGACGGCATCTTCCCAGTCAATATGCCACTGCAAGTTGCGCAGCTTTTTAGAGTGTGAAAGCGTCTTGCGAACCAGTCGACCATTGCTTTGGCGTGAAGTTAGGTTGTCGCGCTCAACGTAGGATGTATTGATTTGCGAACCGCTTCCGTCGGTGGCCAAGATTTGAGCAATGGTGTCGGGCGCGCCGAAAATGATCTGGCGGCGGACTTCCACCACGCGGCCGCCTTCACGGCGCTTGTCGACTTGGCCGTAACAGAGCGCCGGATCGATCATGCGTTTGGGCTCTTTGCGTGGCCGGCCCCGGCCGCGCTTGAGCGGTGGTGGCTCGGGCGTGCTGTAGAGCGCGGTCAAAGTCGTGAGATAGGCGGGCAACTTGTCACCCGTGAACAGCGGGGCGTGCCCATCCGTACAGGCCTTGAAATGAGCCAAAAACGTCAGGGCTTCGGCCTCGCTGCGCTCATGACTGAGATGGCTGGCGACCCGCAAGCGGCTCGGCAAAGCGATGGCGCGCCAGATCCAGGTGTCGCCCAAGTCGGCCGGATCGTCGGGCTCCACGTGCTCCTGCTTTTTTTGACAAATGTCCAGAGGTCATCCACTTGGGCTTGGGTCACCCGCAGGTTACGGATTAAATGAGCGCTCACCGCCGCTCCCTGTTGACCGGCCAAGCCCAGCCAGCGCAGAAGCACTTTGTGGGGATGCTGGCGCAAGCGTTCAATCGCGCGCAGACTATTCCGCTCGCTCAGCAAGGCAAACACCTCAATGATCGCCAAGCGCTCGCTGCGGATCGTTTCAAAGAAGGTGCCTTTGTCCGCATTGAAGGTCTGCCGACAAGTGCGACAGACATAGCGCCGCTCGACATAGCTATGAACCACAATATTGCCGGCATCAACCTTGC
>JAYUUW010000906.1:0-1519 GCA_043754665.1 Anaerolineales bacterium
CGCCATTGACAGCGGGCTTCGACCGGGCGATAATATTTGCACCCCCCCGGAGATCGCATCTCCGGGCCGACGCCCGCCCCTAAACAAGGCGGGCTGTCCGTTTAATGGTGGTCCGGCCGGTAGCGCGCCCAGAAGTCGAGCCAGGGCGGGGCCACCTGGATGATGTGCTCGAACGTGCCCGGCACGGCGGCGGGGTCGGGCGTGACCAGCGGCTCCTCCAGCAGGTGCTGGAGCACAAAGCCGGCCGCCAGCAAGCCGTTGACCAGCGTGCCCAGCGTGTGCTTGTACTCAATGCGGCCGTTGATGGGCTGGGCCGGCAGGTCGCCGCGAAAGACCCAGGCTTCATCAGGCCGCGTGAACGTGTCGCCGTCCACATAGGGGCGGGTGAGCGGATAGCCCGTGCCGTCCCAATCGCCCGCCTCGAGGCCGGCGGCAAACGGGTTGGCGCAGTTGAAGAAATACAGGCCGCCGGGGCGGATGACGCGCGCCACGCCGGTGAAGACCACGCGCACATCCGGCACAAAGTTGAGCGAGTACGGGTTGCAGACGATGTCAAAGCTGTCGTCCGCGAAGCGCGAGAGATCGCGCATGTCGCCCTGGAGGGTCTGCACGCTGTAGCCATAGTGCGCGGCGGCCTCCTGGTCGCGCTGCAACTGCCCCGCCGCGAGGTCCAGGACGGTGACGTGCGCGCCCAGCAGCGAGAAGGCCGCCGACTGCTGGCCACCGCCGCCGGCCAGGCACAGCACCTGCTTGCCGGCCACGTCGCCCACCTGCCTGTGCGGGTCGATGCGCTCACGCGCATCGGCAAGCGTCAGGTCGAGGTAGGGGCGCGTGAACACCGCCTGCGCCCGCACCATGGCCTCCCAGCGCTCAGCGTTGTAACGCGCCACCTCATCCATTAGGCCAGCCCCCATGCGCCCGCTTCAATCTGCGCCGCCACGAAGGTCATCGGCTGCCACACGCCGTCTTCCATGTTCGAGAGCAGCACCGCCGTGACGCGGGCCGGCGGGAAGGCGCGCAGGAAGGCGCTGGCCCCCACGTTGATGCCCTCTTTGGCGTAGCTGAGGAGCTGCCCGGCCGCGTCGCGCCGGAACCACAGGCCGTAGCCGTTGTATTCGGTCTGCCCGCCGGGCAGTGCTTTATAGAGCACCTGCGGCGTGAAGAAGGCGGCGGTGAGCGTGGGCGACAACAGCGCCCCACCCCGCAGCGCCTGTAAAAACTGCACCAGGTCGCCGGCGGTGACATGCGCGCCGCCGTCGGGCGAGCCGATGGGCGGGTAGGAGTAGATGTTGCGCTTCCAGCCGGTGAGCGCACCGGCCGCGTCGCGCAGCGGGTCGGCGCCCTCAGCCACATTGGGCTCGACGCGGTCCATACGGAAGAAGCCGGAGGCGGTCATGCCGGCCGGCGCGAAGACGTGCTGGCGCACATAGTCGCGGTAGCTCAGGCCGCTGGCCTGCTCGATCATCAGCCCCAGCAGCAGGTAGCCGGCGTTGCAGTAGCGGCAGCCCTGCCCTGGCGC
>JAYUUW010000907.1:0-2351 GCA_043754665.1 Anaerolineales bacterium
CGGGTGGTCGGAAAGAATTCCACCGGGTCGGGCTTGTCGGCCTGGCCCCACAGCGTACCGTCTGGCCCGTAGAAGTGCACGAAGACGCTGGCCGGCTGCCGCATGGGGGCGATGACTTCCCAGTAGAACGTCAGCGTGAACGGTTCACCCGGGCGGGCCTCAGTCTGGTCGAAGGTGTAGGCCACTAGCGCCAGGCCGTTGTCGAAGCGCGTGAAGCGCTGCACTTGCGCGCCCGCCACCGTGGGCACCTGGTGGGCGGCTTGCCACTGGAGACCGGCGTTCCAGCCGATACGCAGCAGCACCAGGCCCACGGCCACGGCGGCGAACCAGGCGGCGGGGCGGGCCGGCAGCGGCGCGGGCTGGGGCGCGGCCGGCGCCGGCCAACGGTACGCGGCGAGCAGCGTGTGCGCGCCGGCCGGGACCGCCACCGCCATGGGCCCATCGGGTTCGGTCACGGTGATGGGCACCCGCGTGCCATCCAGGTAGGCCGTCCAGCCCGGCCCGTAGAACGTTAAGATCTTGAGGGTGAAGGCGGTGCCGGCCGAGATGGCAAACTCGTCGCGCAGGGTGTCGTGCCACGTCAGGGTGACCTGGGCGTCCGCCGGCAGCACCGTCCGGTCCACTTTCTCCACCTGATCGGCCTGCACGGCGGCGATGGCGGCGGGGTGCGGCTGTGGTTTGGCGTGCACCGTCACCGGCAGGAATTCGCCATCGTTGGTCGTGCCCACCCCCCGCAGCCCAAACAAATCAAAGGCCACGACCGTCTGGCGCGTTACCGGGCCAAAGTCGGCCCAGTTGGCGGGCTGACGCACGAGGGCCACCTCCCACAGCACCCACGCGGCGGTGAACTCCAGTACCAAGAATGACATGAGATTGTGGGAGGTGATGGCGGCGGCCAGGCTGAGGACGGCCACCGCGCTGAGGGCGCGCGAGGGCGCGCGGGCCAGCCCAGCGAAGGCCCACAGCACGATCGGCCCCAGGCCGATGGCAAGCGCCTCAGGCAGGGCGCCGCGGATGATGGGGGTTGGAGAGGCTGATGTAGGGCTAGGGAGCCCAGGCGTAGACGGCGGCGCTGACCACGGCCGGCAGCGGGCCCCACTGCCGGCGCCCAACCAGGTAGATGCCCACCGTGCCCAGGCCCAGGCGGAGCACCAGCGCGAACTTCACCCCCGCGACCGGCCCAAAGAACAGGCCATAGGCCGCCGCCACATAATGGCTGAACGGGGCATAGAAATTGAGTACAGGGTAGCCGTAGGTGTAATAGAGGCCGGCCGCCCTGCGGGTGAAGGGGATGCCCTCGCGCCAGGCGGCCACGCCCGCGAACAACAACGCGAGCAGCAAACCCGGATCAAGCGAGCTAATTGAGCGGCGCATGTCCCCTCACCCCATGGCCGCCGAGCCGGTCAGAGGCGGCCTGCGCTTGGCTAGTCGTCGCCCAGCCGGAGCACCGCCATGAAGGCGGCCTGCGGAATCTCAACCGTGCCCACCATCTTCATGCGGCGCTTGCCCTTCTTCTGCTTCTCCAAGAGCTTCTTCTTGCGGGAGATGTCGCCGCCGTAGCACTTGGCCAGCACGTTCTTCTTGAGGGCGCGCACGTTGGCGCGGCTGATGATGCGCCCGCCGCCGGCCGCCTGGATGGGGATGACGAACTGCTGGCTGGGGATGAGCTCTTTGAGCTTGGAGACCAGCGCCTGCCCCTTGCCGTAGGCTTCGTCGCGGTGGACGATCATCGCCAGCGCATCCACCGGCTCCTCGTTGATTAAGATTTGCATCTTGATCAGGTCTTCCGGCCGGTAGCTGTGGAAGGTGTAGTCGAGCGAGGCATAGCCGCGGGTGCGGCTCTTGAGGTGGTCGTAGAAGTCGATGATCAGCTCGGCCAGCGGGATGTCATAGGTCAGCAGCACGCGGCTGGGGGCCGGGTACTCCTGCTCGATGAAGATGCCGCGCCGGCGCGTGACCAAATCCATGATGGTGCCGTAATAGGTCTCGGGTGTGAAGACCTGAATGCGCATCCACGGCTCGCGCACCTCGGTGATGGTGCCCTCGTCGGGCAGCTCGGCCGGCGAGTCAATGCGGATGGTCTGGCCGTTGGTCAGCACCACCTCATACTCCACCGACGGCGCGGTGGCGATCAGGTCGAGGTCATACTCGCGCTCCAGCCGCTCCTGCACGATGTCCATGTGGAACAGGCCCAGGAACCCGCAGCGGAAGCCGAAGTTCAGCGCAGTGGACGTTTCCGGCTGGTAGACCAGCGCGGCGTCGTTGAGCTGCAACTTGTCCAGCGCTTCTTTCAGCGCGGCGTAGTCCTCGCCATCGACCGGGTACAAGCCGGCGAATACCATCGGCTTGAC
>JAYUUW010000908.1:0-7013 GCA_043754665.1 Anaerolineales bacterium
GATGACGATGAAGGCCGCGCGCGGGTAGGCATAGCCCGGCGTGGTGGCATAGAACGCCAGCGCCTTCCACAGCACGCCATAGATGGGGCGGGCGCCATACTGCCGCATGAACAGCCCATGGATGAGTTCGTGCAGGACGACGGTGAGCACCAGCCCGGCGAGGACCCAGCCGCCTTCGCTCAGGCCGAATGCCTGCGTCGCCGGCAGCTTGCCCAGCCAAACTGCCAGGGCCGCGAACAGCAGCCCAAAGACAACAAACGCCGCCAGCCCTGCCACCTGCACCCAGACGACGCGGGCCGGCGACTGCGTCAAACGCCAGTACAGCACTTCGTGATAGGCAGCGGGCAGCGCGCCGGGGGCGAGGGGCGGGTGAGCGGTCATGTTGATAGGTATACCGTTGAAGCGGCGCGCCGTCGAGGGGCACGGCTGGTGCCGACTGGCGCTTCAAGGCAATTCCAACTTGCCCTGGCAACGCTCATTGGCCCCTCCTTGTCATTTCGAACGCCCACTGTACCTCCAATTCCAAATCGCCTATGTGGGCGTGAGAAATCTCACCTTGGTCAGCTTTGGCGGTCAAGGCTTGGCCTCTGCCCCTTTCATCCACTCGGCGCTCAAATCCTGCCAGGCCGGATTCGCCGCCTCGATCAGTGCAAATTTCTTCTCGCGACTCCACGCTTTGACTTGCTTCTCGCGTGTCAGCGCCGCCCACACGTTGCCGGTTGGCTCAAAGTGCACGAGGCGAGTGATGTTGTACTTGCTGGTAAACCCTGGCACGCGCTTGGTTTTGTGCTCCCACACCCGCCGTTGGAGGTTGTTGGTCACGCCCACGTAAAGGGCGCGCGACACGCTTGCCATGATGTACACGTAGTAGGTGCGGGCGCTCATTGGTTACTTGGCTGGGGGGTTCAATGCTCGAACGAGGTGAGATTTCTCACGCGCATTGCGCGGACTCTTGGCGGAGGGCCGGCCGCGCGTTCGAAATGACAAGGACGGGCATCGAAACCCATTGATTATACAGAACCACAGCTTTGGAATATCGTGCCTACCCTTCCACAGGGTTTTCCAGCCACAGCTCGCCCACCGCCAGCCGCACCGTGTCGCCCGCTTGCAGCGACGTGCTGTCCGGCGGCACGATGCCGGTGCCGGTCATGAGGAACACGCCGTAGGGGAAGTTCAGTTCGCGCTGCAAGAAGCCGATTAGCTCATCCAGCCCGCGCCGGATCTGCGCCGTGCTGGTCTCGCCGCTGAACTGCGCCACGCCGCCGCGCCACAACTCCAGCGAGATCGGCAGGTCGGTCATGGCCGCGGCCTCCGCCAGCCGGATGCCCGGCCCCAGCGCGCACGCGCCGTTGTACACCTTGGCCTGTGGCAAGTAGAGCGGGTTCTCGCCCTCAATCGAGCGCGACGACACATCGTTACCGGCCGTGTAGCCCACAATTTCGCCGTAGCGGTTGGCCACCAGCGTTAGCTCCGGCTCCGGCACGTTCCAGGTGCTGTCGGGCCGCACGCGCACCGGTTGCCCCGGCCCCTGCACGCGCCAGCCGGCCGCCTTAAAGAACAGTTCCGGCCGTTCGGCGGTGTACACGCGCTCGTACACATCGGCCACCTGGCTTTCGGCCTTGCGCGCGTCGCGGCTGCGCAGGTAGGTCACGCCCGCCGCCCACACCTCCTGCATGGTCTCAATCGGCGGCAGCAGCGGGCCAGTGGCGGGGTCGCCCGGCGGCTGGGCTTGCAGCGTCGCCAGCATGGCGGCGGCCGGCTCGGCCAGCAGTGCCGCAAGGGTCAGGTCGGCCGGCAGCCAGTGGCCGTCCAGCGCCCAACGCGGCCCGGCGGGGGTTTGGTGGCGGGTGAGGTCCATGCGTCTCTCCTGCGCTGAAGCGCTTTGCGCCTTATATGAATTGGGGTTTGATCTCGGCCACCGCCGCCTCGGCCACGTTCAGCGTCGCGTCGATATCGGCCTCGGTGTGGGCGGTCGAGAGGAAGAAGTGCTCGGTCTGCGAGGGGTGAAACAGCACCCCGCGCTTCAGCATGGCCCGCTGGAAGGCGGCATAGAAGGCCGGTTTGGCGCGCGCCACCGTCTCGCGGTAGTTGGTCGAGGGCTGGTCGGTGAACCACAATTGGAACACTGGCCCCGGCCCCTGCACCACGCACGGAATGCCCTGCGCCCGGAACAACTGGCACAGCCCGTTGGAGAGCCGGTTGCCCAGCGCGTGCAGCCGCTCATACACGCCCGGCCGCGCCAGTTCGGCCAGCGTGGCCTGCGCCGCCGCCATGACCACCGTGCTGGTGTTGTAGGTGCCCAAGTAGGGCACCTGGTTGGTGGCCACCAGGTCCATAATGTCGCGCCGCCCGCCCAGGGCCGACACCGGGTAGCCCGCGCCCAGCGCCTTGGCCATGGTGGTCAGGTCGGGCGTCACGCCATAATAGGCCTGCGCGCCGCCCAGCGCCAGCCGGAACCCGGTGATCACCTCGTCAAAGATCAGCAGGATGCCGTACTGCGCGGTGATGGTGCGCAGAAAGTCCAGGTAGCCCGGCTCGGCTTCCACGCAGCCGCAGTTCGCCATCAGCGGCTCGGTGATGATGGCCGCAATCTCGTGATGGCGCTCGCGCAGGGTGCGTTCGAGCACGGCCCGGTTGTTCCAGGGCTGAATGATGAGCGTGCCCCCCAGCCCCTCCGGCACGCCGGGGCTCACCGGCACGGCGCGCGGGGCGTGCGCCAGCCCGGCGGCGGGCAGCGGCGGCTTGATGCTCCAATGGATGTTCTCGCCCCAGCCGTGGAAGTGGCCCTCGAACTTCACGATCTTCTCTTTGCCGGTGAAGGCGCGAGCCAGGCGCAGCGCCATCTGCACCACCTCGGTGCCGGAGTTGGAGAAGCGCACCAGGTCCACGCTGGGCACGGCCTCGACCACCTGCCGCGCCACGGCGTATTCCAGCTCGGTCGCCAGCCCCAGCATCGAGCCGCTGTCTTCCAGCGCCCGCACGACGGCGCGCGTTACCGCTTCTGGCCGGTGCCCGTGGATCAGCGGGCCGAGCGCCAGCAGGTAGTCGATGTAGGTGTTGCCGTCCACGTCGGTCAGGCGCGCGCCCTGGCCGGACTGCGCCACGATGGGGTGGCCGGCGTATCCCGCGCCAGTGCCGCGCGCCATGCTGCCCACGCCGCCCGCCAGCCACTGGCCGCCGGCCTCAGCGGCGCGCTGCGATTTGCTTAGGTCGAGGTCAGGCATGCTGGGTCTCCTCAGGTTCGCTTTAGGGTGGCGCTCAGAAGCGCCGGGTAAACACGCCGCGGCGCTCGTAAGCGGCGGCGGCTTCTTCGATCAGTTGTGCGGTGGCTTCGGCGCCGTAGTCGCGGCGCACGCGCTCGGCGGTGGCGCGCAGTTCGGCGGCGCTGTGCGTGCGGCCGGGCCGCAGTTGCTCATAGATCGCCAGCATCTCGGCCTCGGGGATCGCCACCAGTTCCGCGCCGCGCCGCAGGTTCTGCGCCAGGCGCGGGCGGCCGGCGCGCTCAGCCACGTCGGCTTGCAGCCGCAGACCGTCCGCCGCAATGGTGAAGTCGGCCGCGGTCACGTTGCCGGCCAGCAGGTTGTCGAGCGTGAGGTCGGCCAAGGGCCGGCCGCTCTGCGTGCGCACGCGTTCGGGCTGCCGCTCGCCGACGGGGTACAGGTCGGCCAGGCTAGCGGGCTGGGCGTTGGGCGTCATAGAACTCGACCTCCAGCAGTTCCGGGTTGCGCCCGGCGTCGACTAATGCGGTTTCGAGCGCGTACAGCAGGGCGGTTTGCACATGGAAGCGCGCCCCCAGCGCCTGCCCGCGATAGGCAATCAGCACCGGCGCGGGGGTCTGGCCCAGCGCGTGGCGGGCGGCGTTGCGGCCGATGGCGCGGTAGTCGTCGGCGGTGATGAGCGGGGCCTGCGAGAACAGTTCCAGGTTCATGTGCGGCGCCTGGTCGTCGCGGTGGATGACGGTGGTGCCTTTGCCCTGGATGCCAATGCCCACGCCCGAGCGCGCCAGCCGCGCCGCCGTGAGCCCCAGGAAGGAGGTGTCGGCGGTGTGATGCACGCGCACCACGCGCGGCAGGCCGCCGCCCTCGCGCACGCCGGCGACGAGCGCGGCCAGCACCTTGTAGAGCGGCACGCCGCCGGTGGTCTTGTGCAGGCGCACGCCGAAGCCGGGGCCGATGCCGATGACGACTTCGCGCGGGTCGTCGCCGCGCACGGCATCGCCCTGCGGGGTCAGCCGCCAGAAGCGGGCTTCCTGCTGGCCGGTGACGCCTTCGCCGGCCAGCACATCGGCCTTGGAGACTTCGTTGCGCATGCGGCTGATGGCCTGGCGGCGGGCGGCAGTCATGACGTAGCCGGTGCCAGGGCCGCCGTACTCGTTGGGGTCGTTCACCGCGCTGATCACGCGTCCGTCGCGGATGATGGCGGCGGTTTGCAAATAGTCGCCGGTCACGCGCTGGCGGGCCATGGCCAGCAGGCGGGCGGCCTCGGTGGCAAAACCGCGCGCGGCCAGCGCCCGCACCACCTCCACAAAGGTAATCGGCCGCTCGGCCAGGGCGGCATTCATGCCCGCCACCTGGGCCGGGGTGAAGCTGTCGGTCTCGTCGGAGCCGTGCGCTACCAGCACGCTGCGCTTCTGCGCATCGCTGATCTGGCCCAGGCCCAGCTCATCCAGCACGGCGGTGATGGCGTCGATGGCGCGGGCGCGGGCGGCCAGCAGGGTGGGCGCGGGCACATGCTGCAAACCGCCCTCCACCTGGAACTCGCGCTGAAGCGCCAGGAAGTCTTCGAGTTCCTCGGCGTTGAAGAGCGAGGCGTTGAACGAGTTGTCGTATTTGGCGATGGAGCCAAAGCCGGAGCAGATGAAGTCGGTGCCGGCCATGAGGAAAGGCATGATCTTCGCGCCCACGCGGATCTCGGACTCGGAGTGGCGCGTGTCGTTGCCGGAGGCGCATTCCAGGTCAGCCAGCGCGGCCAGCACGTTCTCGGCCAGCAGCGCCCAGCCGCCGCGCGCCACCGAGGAGGTGAGCGGCGCGCCGTCGATGCCGCCGTTCTGCGTGCCCTGCACGCCCATGGCCCGCTGCAAGCACACGCAGCGCGCCTCCAGGTACAGCATGGACTTGCCTTCGTGGAAGCCCATGAGCAACTCGGCGCTGGAGCCGGAGGTGCAGCGCGCCTTTAGTCCGCGCGAAGCATACGCCGCCGTGAGGAAGGCTTTGGACCAGGGCGTGTCGTCGCCATCGAGGAACGCGCCCTCGGTGCCATAGACCGACATGGTCTCGGTGTAGGAGGTGAACCCGGCCAGCGCGATCCGGAGTTCCTCGGCCTCCTCCAGGGCGCATTGGATCAGCACACCATCGCGCGCCACCACGGCCCCCACCGCACAGGCGATGGCGTTGGTGCGGCCGTTGCGGGCCACGCGCACGGTGGTCTCGATTTCGTCGAAGCCGTAGAGTGCGGCGGTGGCGGCGTCGGCGGCCATTTGCACAGGGTCGTCTTTGGCGTTGGTGACATGGGCCTGGTTGCTGGGCTGGCGGCGGCTGCGGAGCTTGCTGTTGGCGAAGGCCAGTTCCAGGGTGCTCAGGTGGCCGACCACTTCGGCCAGCTTGGCGGGCGTCATCCCGGCGGAGAGCCGCACCAGGTCGGCGCGAGGCCAATCCACATCCACCAGGCGGCGGGCGAAGGCGCGGCTGTCGAGCGCCATGGCTTCGGCGGCCACGCTCAGGTCGAAGTAGTGGCGGGCGATGAAGGTGTCGATCAGGTCGAAGTCGGCTTCGGCCACACCGTCAAGCTCGACGATGCGGCCATCAGCAATTACGAGCGAGGGGCGGGGGTCGCGGGGACTATTGGTGGCGCAGAACCCGTTGGCAGGGTCGTCCACGGCGAAGCGGTCGCGGCTCAGTTGGCGCTCGTCCCAAAGATCGTAGCGCGCCCAGTGGGGGGCTTGGGGGTCGGGCATGGGGGCATCCTTCAACTGCGGGTGTCGCGGCAGGGGCCCGCGCAACGCGGCATTATAGGCCCGCCACGGTGAAACACAATGACATGTCAGACAACCAACAGTGCGACTAGTTGTTCAGGCGGCAGGCGGCAACCGGCGCGCTAACCAGGTACCGTAAAGGACGGTGGCCACGGCGTAGATGCCAATGGGCAGGCGTATGAATGGGAAGCTGATCTCGTCGATTTCCATCCATACCCATTGCCAAAACCCAACTGGCGTAAGTCGCCAAATGGTCGCCAGTAGCAATTGCCAACCAACTAGCAGCAAAGCAATAGAGCTGATCGCGGAGAGTCCCAGACTGAAAAGCACGGTCCGCTTTGGTGTCAGGTTGGCGCGAGCGTGCCAAAAAACAGAGCCCAAAATTTGCCCAGTAATAAACCCGATGGCACCAACCGGCGCAAACGCAATGAGTATGCATATCACTACAGTGGGCAGCGCCACTACCCCAATAATGAGGAGGATGCTTTGCCCGCCTGACGCGGCCATGAGGGCAAAATATAAGCCCATGCCACAACTGTACAGCAGCAGCAACAACCAGCCGAAACCGACGCCATACAAGCCCGCGTATCGGCGCACATTGCCTTGCGGTTGGATATGGTTGCCAAACATCAGCACCCCCTTAGGATTGCAGTTAGTCAATGCCCTTGAGGAAGGCCTCGAACTCGCGGTCGGACACATCGAGCAGGTGTTTGGGCTCGGGGAACTGGCCGTTCTTGACCTCGTCGTTGAAGGCTTTGAAGGCATCCACCCGCAGTTGCTGGATACGCTCGAGCTCGGCGGCGAGCTGGCCGTAGACCTTGCTGTGGCGCGGCACATGGCCGGTGTTGGTGCCCAGCACGTCGGTGGCGAACAAGAACTGCGCCAGCCCGGCGGTGCCGCTGCCCATGGAGAAGATCAGAATATCCAGCCGCTGGGCGATTTCGGCCGCGACGCGGTGCGGCACAATCTCCATCTCGACGGCGATGGCGCCGGCCTCTTGGTAGGCCAGGGTGTCGCGGTAGACCTGGATGGCCTCGGCGGC
>JAYUUW010000909.1:0-2015 GCA_043754665.1 Anaerolineales bacterium
TGAGTCTGCCCGTTCAGGCAGACTCAGGCGAACGGAGGTCCCTGGCGCAACTCGGTGAGTTGGGCGAGGGCAAGCGGAGGCCGGAGGGTTGGTCCCGAGGGCCTGTGCGGAAAGTCACATGCGCGCGGCGCATGAAAACAACGTGTAATAGTGCGAGCGCCCGGCCTGACACCCACGGGCTAGGCCCGAAATGACGCCAACATGTCATTTTCAGGTGAGGCAGGGCGCGCTATGCTGACGTTATACGGTCGGGGCTGTCCCGCCCGCAATAGCCCGGTGTCCCGGGTTGGGTCTGGCTGGTGGATTTAGACGAATTTCTGTTGGGGAGGGTGAGCAATGAAGCAGATGGGGTTGATCGTCGGGACCACGGCGGCCGAATTCGAGACCTGGCTCGCCGCACACACGTCACGCGCCCAGGCGACCGGCTACCCAGTCGTGCGCGGCGTGGCGCGCTTTGGGCCGCTGGACTGGCTGCCGTTCGCGCCGGAGGCGCCGCCCCGCTGGGTCATCGACGGCGTGATCTTCGGCGACGACGGCCACGGCTATCCCATGGTCCAGCCGCTCCTGGTGGAGGCCACCCCCATCGGGCGCGGCGACCGGCTGGCTGTTGTAATCCATTGCCGCCGGCCGGAAGCCCAGTCCTATATGGTCAACCTGGTGCTGGCCGCCACCCATCGCTGGCCCGTGAGCGACGAGGCGATCTGGGCCAGCGAGCCACCGACAGGCCGCCTGCTGGGCCAACTCAAGCTCAAGACCAGCGTGGCGGACCTGGCGCTCGGCCTGCAGGATTTCGCCGCCGCGTACCAGGCCGACGGCGTCACTTACGTCAGCGTCGTCGAGAACCGGGAGCCAGCCGCTTCGCCCCGCCTGCCCATCGCCGGGCCGGCAAGCCGGCGGCGGGCCTGGGCGATCCACCTGCACTTGCCCGGGCCGGAGCTACTGGGCTGCCACATCCGCCACCTGACCCTGAACCTGGAAGCCATTCGGATGCCCGGCCGCTACCCCGTCATGTTCACCCTGACACCCCAGGGTCATACCTTCCCCGAAGTGGCGGCCTTCGCCGAGTCTTTCTTGGCTTGGTGTCAGGCGACCTACCGCGCCGCACCCATAACCGGCAACTTTGTTCCGGCTCGACCCGGAACAATGGCCCCGGTTATGGGTCGAACCACCGCCAATCCTGTGGATCCGACGGACAAGCCTTGGGAGCTGATCCCGGAGCACCTGTGGGATCGGCGGGCGCTCAAGTTGTGGTGGGAAGGCCTGACCTGCCCTGAGATTGGCGAGCGCCTCAGCCAGGCGCCGAAGACCATCCGAAATCGCCTGACCCAGCTCCGGCAGGCATATGGACCCGAGGTCGTACCCCTCAACCGCCGTCGTGACCGAGTCAGGACACCGGGATAGTGACAGCGGGCCATTCCCAGCCCTACCCTGCCCGCATGATTACTCACGCTCCCCCACTCACCTATCACGATCTGCTCGACCGCCAGCGCCAGTCACACGGCCTCAGCTACCAGCAGCTCGCCGAGCGCGCCTGGACCACGGCCAGCTATGTCCACCGCCTGTGCCGCGGCGACGCGCGACCGGGCTATACGATTGTTCTCAGGCTGGCGATTGCGATGGCGCTGGAAGAAGTGGACGAACTGCTGCGCGTGGCGGGCTACCCGCCGCTGCTGGAGATCAAGACGGCGAATGCGGGGAGCATGCTATCAAAGGAGGAATCGAGCCGGGTGGCGGAATGAGGCCCAGGTTGTGGGCAGGCGACTTGCTGATCAACCGCCCAGGTTTGATTCTGGCCAGCCAGTCAAGCAAGTGAGCACGAATGCGACGCAGGATCCCACAAGGGTTGCGAACTATTCTCGAAACTTTAGTAATTTACTGAGAATTGCATCACGCTCGTGAGCCGCCTAGACCAATCCAGCCGTGTGCCAAATCTTAAGCACCGCCAGAGTGCAGTGCATTCCACCCCATTGCGCATCACGGTTACGGGGTGACCTCCGCCTCGCTACCCGTCCCTG
>JAYUUW010000910.1:0-4874 GCA_043754665.1 Anaerolineales bacterium
GCCAGCCCCCCGAGCCGCCCCCGCCCGGCGCGCAGGACGATACCTACGTGCTAAGCACCAATTTGCTCAAAGCCTTCGTCTACAGCGAAAACCTGGTCGAGGCCCATATTTACCCCCCCGCCTTCGTGGTGGAGGTCAGCGAGCGCCCTTTGGCCAGCCCGTGGGCGCGCCAAATTGCCCAAACTGAGCCAAAAGTGACCAATTTGCGGCACGAGCGGGTCGAGGTGGACCCCCTCAGCCAGTACCTATTACCCTATTTGGACGGCACCCGGACCTTTGACCAATTGTTAGAACTGCTATTGGCAGGTCCGGTCGCAAGCGGTAAACTGGTGGCACACCAAAACGACCAATCTGTGACCGACCCAGCCGCCCTGCGGACGCTGTTGGCGGTCGAGTTGCAAGACAACCTGCGCTGGCTGGGCCGAGCCGCACTCTTGGTGGCCTGAGGGACGCATGAGCGACGATAACGTCATCGAAGTCACCGACCGTGAGGGTTGGAAAAAAGTCTTCCCACTGGAGAAGGCCATCATCTATATCGGCAGCGACCCGCGCAACGATGTGGTGCTCGAGGCCGGGCGCGGCAGCGGCGTGGCTCGCCGCCACTTGCAGCTCATCTCGGTCACCGGCGGCACGGGCTATCGCGCCATCAACATGGGCGACACCGAGGTCAAGTACGGGCCGCAGGGCGAGAACACGCTGGCCCCGCGCGCCTTTGTGGAACTCAACCCTGGCGAGAAGGTGCGCGTGGGCGAGTTTGTGCTCAGCTTTCAGGGCGACGCGCCCAGCAGCTTTCAGAACGACGGCGGCGAGATGCTCACCGCCGGCGACAAGCGCTCCAAGTCCATTGGCCTGCGGCTGAACCTGCCCAGCAACCAACTGGGCCTCGACCACCCCATTGACGGCACGGTCATCGTGCGCAATTGGGGCGCCAAGACCGGCGTGCAGTTCAAGCTCGAGGTCGATGGCCTCGACCCGGCCTGCCTGGAGATCGGCCCCGGCCCGCTGCTGTTTCCGAACGCCGAAAAAGAAGTCGCCTTCCGGGTCCATCACCCGCGCGCGCCCAAGCCGCCCGCGGGCGACTACCGGCTGCGCATTCGGGCCTCTGCGCCCGCCGCCTATCCGGGCGAGAGCGCCGTCGTCACCCAGGTGATCCAGGTGCTGCCGTACTACAGTCACAAAGTGCGGCTGACGAACCTGTAACCAGAGGATAAAGAGGACTCTCACTCATGTCGCCTCTGCTTTCGCCCTTCCACCGGCTCCGAGCCTACCGCCTAGTGGTGGGCTTGGTGGCCCTGGCCTTGGCGCTGTCGTGGCCGTTGGCCGCCCGCGCGCAGGAGGCCGGCCCGTCGGTGGTCATTACAGGCGTCGACAGCGGCGGCTTCCCGACCGTCACCGCCTACCTGACCGTCAGCGGCGCGAACGGCCTGCCCCTAGTGGGTCTCACCGCCGACAACTTCTCCGTCAAAGAAGACGGCCAGGCCGTCTCAGCCCGCACCATCACCCTGGCCAGCGACACCAGCCAGCAGTTGAGCCTGGTGCTGGCGGTCGATGTTAGCGTCAACGAAGTCGACCTGGTGAACGTGCAGGCCGCCGCGATTGATTTCGTGAACTCACTCGGCCCCAATGATCAGGTCGCCATCGTCACCTATTTTGACGAGGTGACCACGGCCGTGCCCTTCACCAGTGACAAGACCCAATTGGTCACGGCCCTGCAAAGCCTGGCGGCCGGCGGCAACGGCACGGCCTTCAACGCCGCCCTGCAGCAGAGCGTGGCCCTGCTGGCCGGGCTGCCCGACGGGCGCAAGGCCGTGCTCACCTTCACCAACAGCGGCGACACCACCGACACGGTGCCGCCCGAGCCGGTGCTGGAGGCCGCCCAAGCCGCCCAGGCCCGCATCTACCCCATGTCGTTCGGCCCGAATGTCAATCAGGACCTGATGGACAATTGGGCGCGCTTCTCGGGCGGCCAGGCCTACGCCCTTAACAACTCGTCGGAAATTCGCCCGAACCTGCTCACGCTGGGCGTCCTCATGCGCCAGAGCTACGCCCTTACCTTCCGGTCGGAGCTGGTGGCTGACGACTCGGCCCACCCGCTGGCGGTCACGCTCAATTACCAGGGTGCCACGGCCACCGCGCAGAGCACCTTCACCGGCGTGCCGGGCGAGGTGGTGGTGGAAGGCCCCGGCATCTCTAACGGCCAAACCGTGCGCGGCATGGTCTTCTTGGTGGCCGACGTGCAGGCTCCCGCCGAAATCGAGACGGTCAGCTTCTTGCTCGACGACCAGCCGCTGGCCGAACTGACTCAGCCACCCTACCGCTTCGACTGGGACAGCACTTTGTCTGACCCCGGCACGCACACCCTCACCGTGCGCGCCACCGATGTGGCCGGCAACGTGGGCGAAAACAAGGTCACCGTCAACGTGGTGCTGCCGCCGCCGGTGGTCATTACCGCCACGCCGGTGCCTACGGTCGCTACGCCCACCGGCCCCAGCCCGGTCACCGTCTTCGCCCAAACGGCGGCGCGCGTGCTCGGCCAAATTCTGGCCGGCGCGGCTATTTTGCTGGCCCTGATCGTGGCCTTTGTGCTGTGGGTGCGCACGCTGCGCGCCCAACGCCAGGTGCAGATCAAGACCTGCCAGGTGGAACTGAACAACAGCGGCAACTCACGCAGCCGCTACGAGCTGCGCGCCGAAGACCCGAGCAACACGCTCAAGTTTCAATTCGCGCTGCACGAGGCCAGCCTGGCCACCCGGCACGACGCGGGCGCGACCGGCCGGGCCTCGGCCCCCGCGATGCGCCCCGGCGGCGCGCCGGCCACCGCCGCCCAGGCCGAGGAACAGAAGAAGCTCACCGCCAAGGGCGCTATTGATAAGGGCGTAGCCACCGGCCAGCGCGGCTTGAGCATCATGGAAAACATCACTGCCTGGCTGGTGAATGTGAGCTACCTGATGCCCGGCAGCGGCGGGCGCAAGCTGCGCGGCAATGTCAGCCAGGTGCGCTCGGCCCAATACGACGCCTACGAGGGGCTGGAAATGCCCGGCCGCGTGGAGCGCGTGGTCAAGGCCGCCGCGCCGCCCGCCGTCACCGGCTCCTCGAGCACCGCGCTCGGGGGCTATGCGGCGGCCCCCAGCGGCGTCGCCACGGCCGGCCTGGCCCCCGGCGGCGCGGCTGCCACCGCCTACACCGGCGCGCCCACCACGCTGGCCCAGGCCGGCAGCGCCCGCCCCGGCTGGTCGGTCACGCCGTATATCGATCCGGGCCAGAGCCTGGTGGTGCAATTGTTGGTCAGCCCCATGCGCGCGCCGCGCACCCAGCACTACGCCTTCCGGGTGCTCTCGCGCACCGCCGAAGACGAAGCCGCTGCGCCGGTCATTGAGCACGGCACCGTCGCCCTCAAGGGCGTGGGTCTGGGCCGGCGCCTCCTGTCGACGGTGCTGTTCCTGCTCTCGGTCGCCCTGCTGGCGCTGCTGGCCTGGTATCTGCTGCTGAATTTCGGATTGTTAGGTCGCTAAGATGATTGGGAAAGTTCGCTAACGATGGCTAACGACCAGCTTGAGATCATCGCGCCCAACGGTGAGATCAAGTTCTTTGATTTAAACCCGGGGCGCGGCATTACCAACATCGGCCGCCACCCCGAGAACGACCTCGTCATCGAGAGCGAAGACGTGGCCATGTTCCACGCCGTCCTCGACCACCGCCAGAAGCCCTACCAGTTGGTCGTCGTCTCGCAAGAAACCGAGACCATCATCGAGGGGCAGCGCGTGCAGCCCAACGTGCCGCATGTGCTGCAAACCTGGGACACCATTCAGCTCAACGGCCACTCGCTGGTGCTGATTGAGGGCGACGGCGGCCTGTCGGGCGGCCGGGTCACCTCCCGCACCGAGTCGGTCGCGCCCAGCATGGCGCTGGCGGCCGCCACCATGGCGGCGGCCGCCGCCGGGCCGGGCAGCTCGGCCGTCAAGGCCACGGCCACCACCGCCGCCCTGGTGCACCCGCGCCTCTCCACGCCGCCCGCCGAGCGCGCCGACGAGTTCGTCGTCACCCAAATCACCGAGCGCGAGTGGATCATTGATGTCGAGGGCGTGGCCAACACCCAACTCACCGTCGCCAACGGCGGCGACCTGGTGGCCACCTTTCAAGTCCATGTCGACGGCATCGACCCCACCTGGGTCACCATTGAGCCGGTGTCGGTCAACCTGTTCGAGGGCGAGCGCGCCACCTTCAGCATTTCCATTACGCCGCCGCGCCTGCCCACCAGCCGGGCCGGCACCTATTACCTGTCGCTCATCACGGCTTCGCCCGATTACGCCAACCGCTCCAGCGCCCACACCGGCACGCTGGTTCTAAACCCCTATTACGAATACTCGCTGAGCGACCTGTCGCCCAAGCAGCAGAACGTCACCTTCAACCGCCAGACCGCCCGCACCGCGCTGGCCATCGCCAACCGCGGCAACAGCGACTGTGTCTACCGCCTCGACGCCGAAGACGACGAGCGCGGCTGCCATTTTGAGTTTCAGGTGCCGGGTGACGACGGCGCGCTGCTGGGCCACGCCGAGGTGCGCCTGACGCCCGACACGGCCGTCACCGTGCCCATGCGCGCCACGCCCAACAAACGCCGCTTCTTTGGCGTCAGCAAGCACCATTATCTGTACACCATCACCGCCACGCCGCTCTCTGGAGCGCAGTCGCCCCGCGCGCGCCAGGGCCAGCTTTCGGCCGCGCCGCTGGTGGGGCCGTGGTTCATCATCCTGATGGTGGTTCTGCTGGCGCTGCTCATCGCCTGGATCTTCCGGCCGCACATCTTCTACTTCGGCTCCGACTCCAACCTGCTGCGCGAAGATACCAGCGCCATCCAGCTCACGGCCGGCGAGTCG
>JAYUUW010000911.1:0-10858 GCA_043754665.1 Anaerolineales bacterium
GCGCTCAAGAAGTACGGCCTGATCCTGGCCGACAACGGCTCGTCGTGGTTCATCTCGGGCGCGCCCGACGAGCGCTGGGTCAACGACATGCTGCACGAGTTGGACGCTGTGCTGGGCGCGGACTTCGAGGCGGTGGACAGCACCGGCCTGATGGTCGATTACGACTCCGGCCAGGTGCAGCCGCCCGGGCCGCCCATCGTCTATACCGACTTCCTCTACCTGCCCGTGCTCAACCGCGCCGGCAGCCTGGCGCTGGCCGCATGGCTGCCGCAGGCCGCGCCGCTGCCGCAGGCCGCGCGCCCTCGCCAAAACCGATAGCTCCTCCCGGCCGCAGGGGCTTGATTGGCGCGGGCCGCGTGCTACACTGCCACAGTCACCCGCGCCCAACCGAGCGCGCTGACCACAACCAGACGCTCGTCATCTCTTTTTCTCTTTCTCTTTCTTTTTTCTCTGCTCTTAGAGGTTCCCCATGGACAACCGCGATCTCGTCAAGCGCCAGTTCGGCGCGCATGCTCAAAACTACGTGGCCAGCACCGACCACAGCACCAGCGACAGCCTCGACCGCTTGCTGGCCGTAGTGCCGTTCCAGCCCACCTGGCGCGCGCTCGACATCGCCACCGGCGGCGGGCACACCGCGCTGGCCGTGGCCCCGCACGTGCGCGCGGTGGTGGCGACCGACCTGACCGCCGAAATGCTGACGGCGGCCGAGCGCTTCATCCAGGCCGCGGGGCCGACCAACGTCAGCTTTCAGGAGGCCGACGCCACCGCCCTGCCCTTTGGCCCGGCCGAGTTCGACCTGGTGACCTGCCGCATCGCCCCGCACCACTTCCCCGACTGCGCCCAGTTTGTGCGCGAGATGGCGCGGGTGCTGGCGCCGGGCGGTCTGGCCGTGCTGATCGACAACACCGTCCCCGGCGACCAGACCGCCGCCCGGCACATCAACGCGTTCGAGAAACTGCGCGACCCCAGCCACCACTGGGCGCACACCGAGGCCGACTGGCTCGACTTCTTCGCCGCCGCCGGCTTGAGCGTGCAGCACCGCGAGACCTTCCGCAAAGTGCGCGACTTCGACTATTGGACGGGCATGCAGAGCGTCAGTCCAGCGGTGAAAGACCAACTGCGGGTCATGCTGCGGCAAGCGCCCGCCGCCGCCCAAGCCGCCATGGCCCCGGCCCTGGTGGGCGATAAGCTCAAGTTCTACCTGACCGAGATCATGCTCATTGGGCAGAAGCAAGCGTAGCGCCCCGCCCCGGCCGTGCGTGAACGCCGCGTTAACCCCCGGTTCCCGGCTAGTACCAATCTCCCCTTTTTTCCTAACCAAAAAACAACCAAATCGCATACAATTGGTCAGCCTCGCCCGCCAGACGCGCGCGCCTGGCTAATTAATGGCCTATCGCCGGCGCTGCTGCGCCGAGCAAAGGAGCAGCTGATGCCGGCTTCGACCCCGCCGAGTTCTGCCCCCCCGCGCCGCCTGTCGCGCCGCGCCGCGCTGCGGCCCGACCGCCTGCTGGCCCCGCCGCCGCCCACCGGCCTGCGCCCCGAAGCGCCCGGGCTGGTGCAGGGCGGCGACCCCGGCCTCGCGCCGCTGAACGTCATCGTCTACAACCGGCTGGCGTTCGGGCCGCGCCCCGGCGACCTGGCCCAGTTCAACACCTTTGGCGGCAACGACGACGCCCGGCTGACCGCCTGGGTCGACTGGCAGCTCAACCCGGCCGCCATCAACGACGCCGGCTGCGACAACCTCCTGGGCGCCGCCAACCTCGTGACTCTCAACAAGCCACTGTCCCAGCTGTGGAACGACCACTACCGGTTGAACCAAAACCGCACGCTGCCGCTCAGTGATACGCGCACCGCTACCTTCCTGCGCGCCGTGCACAGCAACCGCCAGTTGAACGAAGTGCTGGCCGACTTCTGGCACAACCACTTCAGCATCTACGCCTGGGATTACAGCTACGCCAGCGCCACCTGGGTGCACTACGACCGCGATGTCATCCGCGCGAACGCCTTGGGCAACTTCCGCACCATGCTCGAGACGGTGGCCAAAAGCCCGGCCATGCTGTTCTATTTGGATAACTACATCAACCAGGTGGCCGGCTTCAATGAGAACTATGGCCGCGAGTCCTTTGAACTGCACACCCTGGGGTCGGAGAACTACGTGGGCGTGGTCGACCCTACGACCGTGCCGCAAGAAAACGGGCTGGCCATCGGCTACTGCGACAACGATGTGTACGAAGTCGCCCGCAGCTTCACCGGCTGGCGCGTCAATAACGGCAACTCTGGCGCGCCGGGCAACGACGGCAGCTTCTATTATCACGATGCCTGGCACGATAAGGCCAACAAGTTCATCCTGGGCCAATATATTGCCGCCAACCAGGCCCCGCTCGAAGATGGCATGGACGCGCTCGACCTGCTGGCCTTCCACCCCGGCACCGCGCGCCACATTGCCCGCAAGCTCTGCCGGCGGCTGATCGGCGACGACCCGCCCCAAACCATCGTGGACGCGGCGGCCGCGGTGTTCGTCGCTCAAAAGAACGCCCCTGACCAGCTCAAGCAGGTCGTGCGCACCATCTGCCTGTCCGATGAGTTCAAGGCGGCCTGGGGCCAGAAGGTCAAGCGCCCGTTTGAGGTCGCCGCCGGCATTCTGCGCGCCACCAACGCCAGCTTCAGCAACGCCAACAATACCTTCTGGTACTACTACGAGAGCGCCGGGCAAGCGCTGTTCTCGCGCCGCTCACCGGATGGCTACCCCGACCGCCAGTCCGATTGGTCGAACACGACCGCGCTGATGCAGCGCTGGCGCTTTGCCAACCTGCTGGTCCAGGGCTACCTGGGCAGTGCCACGGTCAGCCTGCTGGGCCAGATGCCCGGCAGCGTCACCACCCCCAACCAGATCGTGGACTTCTGGATCGACCGGCTGCTCGGCCGCCCGATGGACCCGGCCGCCAACCGCGAGCTGGTGCTCGACTTTATCGCGCAGGGCCGCAACCCCAACAGCGCCCTGCCGGGTGACCAAGTGGCCGACCGCCTGCCGCACATGGTGGCGCTCATTCTCATGGCGCCGGATTTTCAATGGCGCTAGCCGCCCCAGGAGCCCAACATGCCTAACGCCAAACGTGTTTCGCGCCGCCAGTTCCTGCAGGGCTGCTCGGCCGCCATCGCCGCCATGGCCGGCGCGCGCCTGACCCATGTGGCCTTTGCCGACCCCACCGCCCCCGGCAGCTATAACGATGAAACCTTAGTCGTCGTCTTCCTGCGCGGCGGCTGGGATGCCTTGAACGTGGTGCCGCCCATCGCCGGCGACGACCGGGGCCACTACGAATCGGCCCGCACGCAGCTCAAATTGCCGGTCAACCAGGCCCTCAACCTCAACGGCCAGTTCGGCCTGCACCCCTCGCTCGCGCCGCTCATGCCGCTCTACCAGGCCGGCCACTTCGCCATCGTCCACGCCGTGGGGCTCAACTACGACACCCGCAGCCACTTCGACGCCATGCAGTTCCTCGAACTGGGCACGCCCGGCCAAAAGAACACCCCCAAAGGCTGGATCACCCGCCACCTGGAAAGCGCCGCCAATTTGCCGCCGTCGATCTTGCTGCCCGCGCTCTCGGCCGGCAGCAGCCAGGCCATCTCGCTGCTGGGCAGTGCCGAGGCCGCCGCCATGACCAGCGCCAACGGCTTCAACCTGGCCGGGCATTGGCATTGGGGCGACGCCCAGCGCGCCGCGCTGCGCGACATGTACAGCGGGTCCAACTGGCTCTACCAGGCCGGCACGCGCACGCTAGACACCATCGATGTGGTCGAGGCGGCCGGCTCCAGCAGCTACGTGCCGGCCAACGGCGCGGTCTACCCCGGCGGCTCGTTCGGCGACAACCTCAAGTCCATCGCCCAAATGATCAAAGCCGATCTGGGCCTGCGCGTGGCCACGGTGGACCTGGGCGGGTGGGACACGCACGAGAACCAGGGCGACGGCACGGGCGGCTACCTGGCCTCGAACCAGTTGGCTCCCATGGGCCAGGCGCTGGCCGCCTTCTACAACGACCTGAGCAATGTGTCCTGCGGCCAGGATTACACCCGCAAACTGACGCTGGTGGTGATGAGCGAGTTCGGCCGCCGCCTGAAAGAAAATTTTAACCACGGCACCGACCACGGCCACGGCAACGCCATGTTTGTGATGGGCGGCCATGTCAACGGCGGGCAGGTCTACGGCAGTTGGCCGGGCCTGGCCAACCACCAACTCTACGACGGGGCCGACCTGGCCGTCACGACCGACTACCGGCGCGTGCTGAGCGAGATCGTCACCAAGCGGCTGGGCAACCCCAACCTGGCGGCCGTTTTTCCGGGCTACAGCGGCTACACGCCGCTGAACATCTTTGAGGGCAGCGACCCGGTGTCGCCGCCGCCGCCGCCCGGCCCCTACCGCCAATTCCTGCCGCTCGTCACCGCTAACGATTGCGCTTAACGGCGGCGCGTACACGCTAAAGCGGGTCGGGCAGTTCGGCTGCCCGACCCGCTTTTTGTTTGTTGCAAGCAGAACTATTGCAGTGCCGTGACGGTCAGGTCGTCAAAGGCGATCCGCACCGGCACCTTCACCCAGGTCTGCACGAACAAACCGATGTCGCCGGAGTTATAGGCGTCGTTCTCCACCGAGGCGATCTCCACGCCGTCCACAATCAGCCGCAGCACGCCGTCGGCGGCGCAGTCGGCCTCGAGCTGGTAGACCGTGTCGCCGACGGTGATGTCGTCGGACTTGATCCACGTGTTGTCGCCGCTGGTCAAGACGTTGGCCGTCTCGCCGTCGTAGAAGCCAATGCCGTAGTAGCCATCGGAGCCAAAGCCCAAGTAGTGATACTCGCCCGTGTCGGCCTGATAGTTGCAAATGACGCCGAAGCCCACCTCGGTCGTGGCGGCCTCGTTATACACCGTGACCGACAGGTGCATGTCGCTCACCTCAATTTCGGGGTTGCCCCAAGCAATCAGGGCCGGCGAGAAGACATCGATGACATAGCGCCCGCCGGTGTAGGCCACGGCATGGTCGGCGTTGCTGCCGGTCCACCAGTTGCCGCCTTCCTCAAAATCATCGCTAAACAGCTCGTCCGGCGCTTCCGCCTCGGTCACCTCCAGGTCGTCGAAGCGCACTTCCACCGGCACCTCGTCAAAGCTCTGGGCAAACAAGCCGATCTGACCGGAGGTCAGCCGGGTGTCTTGAACCTCGGCCAGCACCTCACCGTCCACCGTCAGGCGCAGCGTGCCGTCGCTGCCGCAGTCGGCCTCCAGGTAGTAGCTATCCGCAAACGTCTCCACGGCCGTGGTCGGCGACCATTCCTTCTTGTCGTTGGTCAGGAAGGTCGATTCGGTCCCATCGAAGTAGACGATGCCGAAGTAGCCGTCGGCGCTGAAGCCCAGATAGTAATATTCGCCGGTATCGGTCTGCACATCACACAAAAAGCCCATCACCGGCGCGTCGGTCGGCGCATCCACGGCGCGGGCGGTGACAGCCAGGTGGGCGTTGGTAAAGTCGCCCGCCGGCGCATAGCTGATCACATACCACGAGGCTTCGGCAATGGTGATCGCATACTCGCCATCCACGTAGTCCTTGGTAGTCGTGTCGTCGCCGAGGACTTCCCAGCCGCTGTCGCTGTCCTCAAAGTCATCGCTGTACGCCGCCTCATCCACCACAATGACGAGTTCGGTTGGCTCGGCCGCATCGGTGGGCGCGGGGGTGCGCGTCGGGCGCGGCGTGGCACTGGGCTCGTCCAGCGACTCGGCGGTTTCGGTGGCGCCGCGGGTGGGGCGGGCCGTGGCGACCGGCGTGCGCGTGGGGCCGGTGTTGGCCGGCAGCCCCAACAGTTGCGGATAGAAGAAGTACACGCCCAGGCACGCCACCATGGCCAGGCCCACCAGCGCGATGATGCCGACGCCGCCCAGGCCCAGCACCGCCCCCAGCCAATTGCGGCGCGGCGGGCTGGCGGGCAGCACGGTCCCGGTGTAGTTGGGCGGCACGGCCACCGGCGGCACCGTGTTGGTCGGCGGGGGCGTGGTGTAAACCGGCGCGGGGGGCGCGGCATTGGTATACGCCGGTGGCGCGACAATCGGCTCGAGCATGGTCGCTGCAAACAGGCGCGGCTCGGGCGTTTCGTCGTCGATGCTGGCTTCCACCGCGTCGACCATATCGCGGCCGGTCTGGAAGCGGTCTTCGGGCTGTTTGGCCAGCGCCCGGTTGATGACCTGCACCAGCGCCGGCGGCAGGTTGGGGTTGAGCGCCTCCACCGGCGGCAGCGCGGCGGTCACATGCTTGAAGATCACGGCCACCGGCGTGTCGGCGCTGAAGGGCACCTGGCCGGTCGCCAGCTCGTACACAATCACGCCCAGCGAGTAAATGTCGCTGCGCCGGTCGAGGTTGCGCCCCTGCCCCTGCTCCGGCGACATATAGGCCGGGGTGCCGATCAGCGTGCCGGTGGCCGTCAGGTTCGACGAGCCATCCATCAACTTAGAAATGCCAAAGTCGGTCAGCAGGTAATTGTCACGCTCGTCCACCAGCACATTGCTGGGCTTCACATCGCGGTGCAGCAAGCCGCGCGAGTGCGCGTAGTCCAGCGCGTCGCCGATTTGGCTGACAAACTCGCGCAATTGCGCCAGCGGCAGCGGCTGGCCGTGCAGGCGCTGGGCCAGCGTGCCGGTCTCCAGCAGCGGCATCACAAAATAGGCGTAGCCCTCGGCCTGGCCGAAGTCGAACACCGGCAAAATGTGCGGGTGCTGCAAGCGCGCCAGCACGCGGGCCTCGTTCTCAAAGCGGCTCGTGAACTGCGGGTCGCTGGCCATCGAGCGCGGCAGCACCTTCACCGCCACATAGCGGTCCATGCTGGCCTGATACGCCTTATAAACGGCCGCCATGCCGCCGGCGCCCACCTGCGCCACAATGCGGTAGGCGCCCAGTTGGCGGCCCGTCAAGTCATCCATGGGAGCTTTCACCGATCACTCATTCCTGGTCCTAACCTACCTCGGCCTGTAGACGATACGGCTCTCCGCCCCAGCCGCACGCCAGTTTAGCAGGATTAGCCCCCCAGGCAAAGACCCCGGCCGCGCCATTTCCGAATAAACCTGAACCCGCTATGGTAAAATCGTGCCAGCATGAAATACCACATTTGGACCGAAGGCTGTCAGATGAACGTCGCGGACTCGCAGCGGGTAGCGAGCGCCCTAGAAAAATTGGGCTATGCCGCCGAACCCGACATCGAGCAGGCCGATGTGGTGGTGCTGAACACCTGCGTGGTGCGCCAGAGCGCCGAAGATAAGGCCTACGGCCGCCTGACCACCCTCGCCCCGCTCAAGCGCCAGCGCCCCAATCTGGTCATCAACCTCATGGGCTGCCTGGTGGGCGTGCGCGGGGCCGAGAAACTGCGCGAAAAGATGCCCTATGTGGACGTGTTCTCGCCGCCCTCTGAGCCGGGGCCGCTGGTGCGCTTCCTGGCCGAGCGCGACGGCCGCGACCTGCACGACGCCGAGACCGCCCAGCGCTTCGCCTATCAAGACGAGGTCACCAGCGTCCTGAACCCCCACCTCGACACCGGCCTGGTATTGCCCGCCGCCGAACGCGGCCGGCTGGTGGCCGCCCACGTGCCGATTGTCTACGGCTGCTCGCACGCCTGCACCTTCTGCATCATCCCGTTCCGGCGCGGCATCGAGCGTTCGCGCCCGGTCGGCGAGATCGTAGCCGAAGTGCGCGCCCTCGTGGCCCAGGGCGTCAAAGAAGTGACCCTGCTCGGCCAGATTGTGGACCGCTACGGCGTGGATGTGCCCGACGGCCCCACCCTGGCGCAACTGCTGCGCGTGGTGCACGACGTGGACGGCCTGGAGCGCATCCGCTTCTTGACCTCGCACCCCAACTATATGACCGATGAGCTGCTCGAAACCGTGGCCGCGCTGCCCAAGGTCTGCGAGCATATTGAGGTGCCGGTGCAGGCCGGCGACGACGAGGTACTGGGCCGCATGAAGCGCGGCTACACCAGCGTCGATTACGTGCGGCTGGTCGAGCGCATCCGGCGGATCATCCCACATGCCTCCATTGCGACTGACATTATCGTGGGCTTCCCCGGCGAGACCGAGGCCCAGTTCGACCGCACCTTTGACCTGCTGGCCGAGCTGAAGCTCGATGTGGCCCACCTGGCCCGCTACTCCACCCGGCCCGGCACGGTGGCCGAGCGCCGCCTGACTGACGACGTAACTGAAGCCGAGAAGATGCGGCGCTACCGCGTGCTCGACGACCAGCAGGCCGAGATCGTCGGCGCGATCAACGCCCGCACGCTGGGCCAGACCGTCGAGGTTTTGGTCGAGACCGAGCACAAGGGCAAGTGGAAGGGCCGCACGCGCACCAACAAGCTGGTGTTCTTTAGCGCGCCCGGCGACTGGACCGGCCGGCTGGCCCAGGTGACCGTGACCCAGACCAGCCCGTGGAGCCTGCAAGGCACGCTGGCCGGCGCGCCCGCCGAATCGGCCACGCTGCCGGTCGATCTGCTCCAGATCGCGTAACGCCGGCTCGCCGCCGGCGGCAACTGCACCCGTACCCGCCCCGTCGGGCCGCCGCCCGGCCTCAGCTTCGCCCCCACAAACGTCCATGGCCGATAAACGCAAGGTCCTCTATCTGATTGACGGCCACGCCCTGGCCTACCGCACCTATTTCGCGCTCACCAGCATCAGCGGTGACAACTCGCGCTGGATCACCAAGTCGGGCGAGCCGACGGCCGGCACGTACGGCTTCGTCTCGGTGGTGCTCACCCTGCTGGAGCGCGACCGGCCCGACTATCTGGCCGTGAGCTTCGACCTGGGCCGCACCTTCCGCGACGACCTGTTTGCCGACTACAAGGGCACGCGCGACAAGATGCCCGACGAATTGAGCGTGCAGATCGACCGCATTAAAGAAGTGGTCGCCATCTTCAAGATTCCGGTGCTCACGGCCGAGAACTTCGAGGCTGACGATGTGCTGGGCAGCGCCGCGCGGCTGGCGGTCGCGGCCGGCGCGGATGTCAAGATCATCACCGGCGACCGCGACCTGCTGCAACTGGCGACCGAGCATGTGACCATCAACCTGGCCGGGCAGAAGCTCTCGGAGGCCAAGGACTACGGCCCGGCCGAGGTGCAGGCCCGCTACGGCCTGAACCCGCAGCAGTTCATTCACTACAAAGCGCTGGTGGGTGACAAGAGCGACAATATCCCCGGCGTGGCCGGCGTAGGCGAGAAGACCGCCACCGAACTGCTGCAAAAGTACGACACGCTCGACAATATCTACGCCCACCTGGATGACATTCCGGGGCGCTTCCGCACCAAGCTCGAAGCCGGGCGCGAGATGGCCGATCTGTCGCTCAAGCTCAGCACCATCGTGTGCGATGTGCCGATCACACTCAACCTGGAGGAGTGTGTCGTCGGCCAATACAACCGCCAGGAAGTGTTTGAGCTGTTCCGCGTGCTGGAGTTCAACTCGCTGCTGCGCCGCCTGCCCGACTTCAGCGAGGGCGGGGACGCCCCGGCCGCCACGCCCGCGCCCGGTGCCTCGGCCCCCGCCGCGCCCGCCGGCAGCCAGCAAATGGCGCTCTTCGGCCAACCCGAGCCGGGCGCCATGACCACCGGGATGCTGCCGCCGGTGCCGGCCCGCCTCACCAGCGGCCCGACGGCCACCACCATCGTCACCGATGAGGCCGGTTTGGCCGAGCTGGTGGCGGTGCTCAACCAGGCCCCGTTCATCACGTTTGACGTGGAGACCACCGGCCTCGACGAGCTGCGCTCCGGGCTGGTGGGCCTCGCCCTGAGCGTCAAAGCGGGCGAGGGCTACTACGTCCCGGTCGGCCACGTAGGCGAGAGCGCCGGGCCGCAGTTGCCGGTGGCGCAGGTCATCGCGGCCATCACGCCGGCCATGACCAACCCCAACATTCCCAAGTACGGCCACAACCTGAAGTTCGACTACCTGGTGCTGGCCCGGGCCGGGGTGCGCGCCGCGCCGCTGGCCTTCGACACCATGCTGGCCGAGTGGCTGTGCGACCCGGCCTCACACAGCCTGGGCCTCAAAAAGCTCACCTTCGTGCGCCTGGGCATCGAGATGACCGAGATCAAAGAGCTGATTGGCACCGGCAAGAAGCAATTGACGATGGACCTGGTGCCGGTGGCCGCCGCCGCGCCCTACGCCGCCGCCGACGTCGACATGACCACGCGCCTCCAGCCGATCCTGGAGGCCGAGCTGGAGCAGAAGGGCCAGCTCAAGCTGCTGTATGAGATGGAAATGCCGCTGCTGCCCATCCTGGCCGAGATGGAGATGACCGGCATCTCGCTCGACGCCGAGCTGCTGGGCGGCATGTCGGGCGAACTGCAAATCAAGCTCACCCGGCTGGAGCAGGAGATTTACAAGCTGGTGGGCTATGAGTTCAACATCAACTCGACCCAGCAGCTTTCGAAGGCGCTGTTCGAGAACGACACCCTGGGCCTGCGCCCGCAAGACCGCTCGCGCAAGACCGCCGCCGGCAAGTTCTCCACCGCCGCCGATGTGCTCGAAGACCTGCGCGGCGAGCACGCCGTGATTGATCTGATCCTGGAGCAGCGCGAGTTGAGCAAGCTCAAGTCCACCTACGTCGACGCGCTGCCGCAGACCGTGAACCCCGACACTGGGCGGGTGCACACCACCTACAAGCAGTCGGGCGCGGTCACCGGCCGGATTGCATCCGAAGACCCGAACCTCCAGAACATTCCCATCCGCACCGAGTTGGGGCGCGAGGTGCGCAAGGCCTTCGTGGCGGCGCGCGGCTGGCGGCTGGTGGCGGCTGACTATTCGCAGATTGAGCTGCGCATCGCCGCGCACGTGTCGCAAGACCCCACGCTG